>JBAWZF010000077.1 GCA_037143175.1 bacterium | reverse complement strand
CGGACCCTGTATTCGGCGGAAGTGCCGCATTGCATGGCGAAGAGCCGGACGACGCAGGAAACGATTCCGCTGGGGGATGATGGGGCGGAGGTTTGGGGGGCGATTATCCGCTGACGCGGATAATCAGTTGTCAGTGGGCAGTAGGCGGTTGGCAGTAAGAAAATAAGGGAGTCGCGGCACGGAGTGCCCCTCCCACATTAAAGAAAGGATAGGACGATGGCTTTGATTCAGGAAGGTACTTATGAGGGGTTGACTGTGGCGGCGAGCATTTATGAGGCGCCAAGTGGGGCGGTGATGTGCTCGATGGTTGTTGATGTGGGCGGTTCGCATTTGAAGGGCGGGATCTGTCTGGTTCAGAAGGATGGAACGCTCAGCGAGCGCGGGTTCAAGGATGTGCAGACGATTTTCGGTTGGTCGGATTGGGACTGGTCGAAGTGGGATCAGGAGCCGGAGGCCTTTGCCGGCGCGGCGGTGCAGGCAGTCGTTGAAACGATCCAGGGTGACCGCGGGGAATTCTCGTCCATTAAATACATCAACCCGTCGGGCGGCGGTCAGCGGCTGGAAAAGGCGAATGCGAAGGGATTGGCGGCGAAGTATGGCGCCAGAACCCGGGCTCTGTTCGGCGGAGTGCCCTCGGCACCGGTGACGAGGACACCCCCGCCTGCGCCCAAGACTGCACCGCCGCCCCCCACTCCGCCTCCAGCGGCGGCGGTCACTCCGTCCACGATGGAGGAATGCTGGGATCAGTTCTGCCAGGTCAACAGCAGCAAAACGGAATTGGAGCTTTATGACCTGTGGCCGAAGTTCGTCAAAGAGGTGACCGGCAAGACCCAGATGGAGGTTACTCCTCAAGGCTGGGGCAAGGTGAGGGACGCGATCGGGGGGATGCTGCCGTACTAAGGGAGTGAGATGTGAGACGTGAAAAGTGAGATGTGGGGAGTAGGGAGTGAGACGTGAGGAGTGAGCTATGCAGGAACTTTTGATTGAGAAAATCCGCACTGATGGCGGGGTGCAGAGCCGGGAGCGGATCAGCGATGAGTACGTTGATGAACTGGCCGAACTGATCAAGGCCGGAAAGAAACTGCCGCCAGTTGATGTTTACAACGACGGAACGGACATATGGATGTCGGACGGTTTCCATCGTATCCACGCCCACGTCAAGGCGAACAAACGGACGATTCGCTGTGACGTGAAAAAGGGAACAAAGACTGACGCGATGTGGGCGAGTTGTGCGGCGAATCAAAATCATGGGCTCAGACGCACCAATGCGGACAAAAGGTATGCAGTGGAAATGGCACTGAAAATTAACTACCGGAAGAGCGACCGCGCCATTGCCGACCATGTTGGTGTGAGTGATACTTTCGTAAGCGGACTAAGGAGTCACGTGCCAACGGTTGGCACCTGCGAACGAATCGGCAAGGATGGAAAGACCTACAAAGTGCCCCCTCCGCCCGGTACCCCGAAGCCGACGAAAGATGCTAATTCGCAAGAGGATAAGCCCTTCGACAAGGGTCAGGGCAGGCCCAAGAAGATCCCGCCGCCGCCCTCGGGGGAGACGGGAGTTGGCGGGGGACAGTCGACATCCGCCTCCGGTACTACGGCGGACATGGTGGGCAGTAAGATCAACCCTCACCCCAGCCCTCTCCCCTCTCCGCCACAGGCAGATCTGCGACAGGGAGAGGGAGAAGAGAGGGAAGGAAAGACGCCGCCCCCGCCCCCACCCCAACCGAAAGAGCGCCTCGACGAGGTCGGAAAGACGATTCCGGATCACCTTTGGCCGCTCTGGGATCGGGGCGACGAAATAGCCCAAATGGCGTCCACAGTGACCCGGATTTCTAACCAAATCCGCGAAATGCACGATGAGGGGGATTTGGTCATTTTGGACGGCAACGGGCAGGCTATTGTGGCCGCGCTCGAAACTGCCAAGCAGGCACTCAAGGCCAACATACCGCATGCCGTTTGTCCATACTGTAAAGGAACACTTTCCCAACACTGCCGGTTCTGCAAAGGGCGCGGGATCATTGGAGAATTCCAATACAAACACGTCCCTAAGGAGTTGAAATCATGCATGCACCTTTAACTGATGATCTGGAAAAACAGGTTGAACGGGAACATTGGAGAAATGCCTGTACGCAAATACTGACGCACGCTCAAACATTGGAAGCAATCGGAGCTAAACTGGAGTTTGATTTAGTCCAGATGGCGGCAGAGTGCCAGCGGTATAAGACCGCACTTGAAACGATCAAGTCCGTCACTACCGATCCGGATATCCAGGATCTGTGTGACGATGTTTTGACGGACCCGGCGGAGGTGCCCACGTGAAAATGCGGCCGTACCAGGACGAATCTGTGCGCCGGATTGAGGCTGAATGGCAGACAAACAGGTCAACCCTGCTTGTCCTGCCAACCGGCGCCGGAAAAACCGTCACGTTTGCGGAGGTGATCCGCCGCGCCTTCCCTCGCCGGGCCCTCGTCCTGGCACACCGCCGCGAACTGGTTTATCAGGCACGTGACAAAATAGCGGCCATTACCAGCTGGCGTGTGGACATTGAGATGGGCGATTCACGCGCTGACATGGGGTGCATGTTTGGCGGGCCGCGGGTTGTGGTGTCCACCATCCAAACCCAGTCATCAGGCGGCGACGGGGCCGGACGGATGACCCGATTTGACCCGCGCCTGTTCGGCGTGGTTGTGGTGGACGAAGGACACCACAGCACGTCCCCGCAATGGAAACGCGTGTTGGATTGGTACACGAAAGGTAATCCCGATATCCGCGTGCTGGGTGTCACGGCGACGCCGGATCGGGCCGATGAGGAGGCGTTGGGGCAGGTTTATGACACCGTGGCCTATGATTATGAGATTGCCGATGCCATCAAGGACGGCTGGCTGGTGCCTGTCACCCAGCAAATGGTCCATGTCGAAGGATTGGATTTCAGCCTATGCCGGACCACCGCGGGGGATCTGAACGGGGCTGATCTGGCAAAGGTGATGGAGTATGAGGAGAATCTGCACCGGATCGTGGCACCGTCCGTTGAAATCATTGGCAACAAGCGGAGCTTGGTATTCGCATCGAGTGTTTCCCATGCCGAACGGATGGCGGAGATGTTTAATCGCAGCCGGGAGGGCATGGCGGCATGGGTATGCGGCGAAACACCCGAGGATGAGCGGAAGCGGATTCTTGATGATTTCAAGACGGGCCGCGTCCAGGTGGTGTGTAATTGCGCGGTCCTGACAGAGGGGTTTGATAATCCGGCCGTCGAGGTGGTCATCATGGCCCGTCCGACGAAAAGCCGCTCGCTTTATGCGCAGATGGCGGGGCGCGCCTTGCGGCCCGCAGACACCATTGCCCATGAACTCAACAACCATGAAAGCGGTGAGGCTCGCCGGGCATTGATCGAAGCCAGTGAAAAACCCACCGCGCTCATTGTCGACTTTGTCGGCAATTCCGGACGCCACAAACTCTGCACTTCCGTGGATATCCTCGGCGGCAAGGTTTCCGAAGAGGTGCGGGAGTTGGCCATCCGCAAGTTGCAGGATGGCCAGCCCCTGCGTGTGGATGAGGCGTTTGACGCGGCCGCCGAAGAGGAACGACAGCAGAAAGAGCGGGAGGCGGCGCGCCGGGCCCGCCTGACGGCGCGTGCCAAGTTTTCGACGCAAACCATCAACCCGTTCGACGTGTTCGACGTCAAACCTGTGGCTGAGCGCGGCTGGGATCGGGGTAAGCAACTGAGTGAAGGCCAGGCCAATGTGCTTCGCAAGCAGGGTATCGATCCGGAATCGCTCCCCTATGGTCAGGCCCGGCAAATCCTCAATGAACTCTTCCGGCGATGGGATGCCGGGATGTGTTCCTTCAACCAGGCGAAAATCCTGCGCAAGCGAGGCATGCCCACCGATGTCACTCGGGAGGTGGCCGGTCAGATGATTGATGGGATCGCCGCGAAAGAAGGATGGAAAAAGAAAGAGAGTACAACGTGACAGAACTGGAAACACTAACCTTGAAATTAATGGCCTTTACCATCGTATGGGATACCGCTGTGGCAAAGGGAATAGTGATCCGACCCGAAAATAATGTGATCGATCACCTTTGCAGCTATGTCATTGATTCATACAAGGAGAAGGCCCGCAAAATAATCGCCGAATACGATCAGAAGGCTAGCGAATGACTGTCTGGCGACGCGTCTCAAGACAACACCCCTGCCCCATTTGCAACCGGCATGACTGGTGCGGGGTGGCGGCGGACACCGGTGCCGTGTGTTGTATGAGGGTGCAATCCGACCGGCCAACCGGAAACGGTGGCTGGTTACATGGCGGAGTGGTGCGCGCCTGCCCCCCACCCCGCGCCGTCCCGGCTATTGGCTACGAGCCACCCGATTTCAACGCCGCCCTGTGGTGGCAGACCGTACGCTTCGTCATTACCTGGAACCACATGGAGTCCTGGGCCAGAATTTTGGGCCTCCCCATTGACGCCCTGGACGTTATGGGCGCCTGCACTCTGGGCCAGATGCTCGCCTTCCCCATGTATGACGGCACGGGCCAGATCTGCGGGATCCGGACGCGGAACCGGGACGGGACAAAGCGGGCGGTCATCGGCAGCCGGGCCGGTGTGTTTATTTCCCCGCATTACGACGGCGACGAACCGCTGGTGTGCGAGGGCCCGACCGATGCGACCGCCGCCCTGGCCCTGGGGTTCTGGTCGATCGGGCGCCCCTCCTGCACCGGCTCCGAGCGGCATGTGGTGGACACGTGCCGGCGCCTGGGAATTAAACGCGTGACGATCTGTGCCGATGCTGACGGACCGGGGATCGCCGGGGCCAAGAAACTGGGCGATGTTTTGCTGGCCGCAAAGATCGGCATCCGCATGGTGACGCCGTGTGGTCACAAGGATTTGAGAGATTGGTTTAAGGCCGGGGCTACGCGCGCCATGGTTGACGCGCAATGGTCCCAGGCGGAATGGAGGTAAGGGAGTTTTATGGAAAGTATGTACCTGCATGGTGCCGAGGATGTCGCCCAGGCTGGCCGCAATGTGGCTAGCGGTGCAGAGGTGATAAGGTCGGCCGTAAGTAATTTGGAGGATATCACATCCAGGCATCAGCGTTTCATGGACGACTGGCTCGATCGTTTGGAGTCCATCCTGGAGTCCGACAGGACGGCACGGGAACGCGACACCCCTGGGAACAAATGTGGACGGGAGGTCAAGTCGTGAAAATACGCGATAAACGATTAAAAGATTATGTGGACGTCTCGGATACGGAATGTCCCGCACGAGATTGCTACTGGCCCCGCTTGGATCCTGGTGTCTTCACGCCGGGGGTAGGTTACAAGACACGCTCACCCAGGAGTTTACCCCAATGGCTTTGCGGCAATCGAGAAATCAGAGGATGTCCGGCGAAGTATTGCCATACGTTGCCTGACGATAAAAATAGCGGGGAGGCAAGAGTATGAAATCACCTTCTTTCCCCTGCTATGTAAACAACCTGCTCGGGAGCGGCCGGGTTGCATCAATGTCGAATGCCGAGTTCGGGGCGTATTGGCTGCTCCTGTGCCGCGCCTGGAATGAAGACGATTGTGGCCTCCCCGACGATGACGACATTCTGGCGGCGTGGTCACGATGCTATGGGGACTGGCCGAAACACAAAGCCAAGATCCTCCGGTGCTTCAGAGCCGAAAACGGGCGGCTCTATAACGACAAGTTACTGTCATGTCGCGCGGATCAGAAATCTTATCGAGAGATGTGTTCTCAGGCAGGAAAAATCGGAAACGCAAGGCGATGGGGTGGCAATCGCCCCCCGATCGCCCCCCGATCGCGACCCGATCACAACCCGATCGGGGTCACATCGCTTTGAGTTTGAGTTTGATTAGTCAGGGGGGGCGTATGGATAAAATCTTAGACAGGTTAGATGTAAGGATACCCCCCTCCCCCCCTCACCGAAAAAGGAAAACCATGGGAATTAAAATTGAAGACCTACCGCCCCGTCTCCAGGCGCAAGCTCGAGCCCAGCTCGAGAGTTACGCCAAGCCGGCAGGATCCCGGACAATCGTTCCGGAGTTGCCCCCCACCCCGACACCTGTCCCTGCCGCCGATCGCGGCAAGCGTGGGCATCGGAAGCCGAACAAAACGGAAACCGATTACCGGAAGACATACCTACGTGGGAAGGATGCCAGGTACGAGGCCCTAACCTTCCGGATGGCGAACGGTCACCGGTACACCCCCGACTGGGTCGTCTTCACCGACAAGGGGAAAATCGAATGCCACGAAGTCAAGGGCGGCTACGCCCTGGGGAGCGAACAACGGGCACGCCTCGCCTTTGATCAGGCAAAGGTCGAGTTCCCCTGGATCATCTGGGTATGGGCGAAAAAGTCAGCAGGCAGTTGGCAGGTAGCAGTAGGCAGAGAGGAGAACAGCAATGGAATGTCATAAGTGCAAAGTCAGGGCTGATATTGAAGCGGGGAAGTTTGCTCGCAAACCATTTGCCGAGACCCCCTGCGCAAAGTGCGAGCTCAAAGAGAACTCGGACTACACGTTGGAGTACGAAGAAAGAAGAAGCCAGTTTGCAGTTTGCAGTGAGCAGTCTGCTGAAGGCGATGAAGTGCACTTGCCGATCTCTGTCATGAGGGAGGCAATGGTTGAATTCCTGCGCCTGCCCCCAGAGATCCGGGACATAGTTTGTTGGCGGTTTGCCGGCATGCCCTACCGGGACATTGCGACCATTCAAGGCATCACCATCGCAGCAGTAGAAATTCGGCACTGGCGCGCAATGAAGAAGTGGCCGGCACTCAGGGCACTGTTCGCGGCCAAGGCGGCCAAGCAATCACGTAGAAAAAACACGGAGCACAAAAGAGAATGAAAAAACAGACAGTTGAAGAATTGAGGCAGGAAGAAGCATTGATTTTGATCTGGATTCGGGACGTTACAGCCCCGAAACGGGCGCGATTACGCGAGATTCGATGCAAATTGAATGGTGTCTTACACCTGGAGCTCAAAAAAGAGAAAAACGGAGTTTTAGCGAAACCGGCTAATACCCAAGTAATTAGATAGACTTTGACGAAATTACGTTCAGGAAATTACAGGCACGGCGTGGCACACGCGGTGGGGGCCCCATGGTCAGTTTGCAGTAGGTAGTGAGCAGAATACGGAGAAAGGACCCGAGGGAAGGGACGTTACGCCTCACCGTACGGAGAACCCGTAGCGGGTGAGCCGTACGGTGGAGGCGATGGTTGAGCGACTACTGTGGCTATTGAGTCTCCCGCGGCTTTGGAGATTCGGGTGTAGCGGAAACGCTATAGTACCGAATATTGTTCTCGGCTTTCGTCTCCTGGATTTGCACTTTGACGGGTGTGACGGCCCCCTCGCGTACTGTAACCGTGACGGTCTGGACACCAAGCGTCCCAACGCACGCAAGCGTGAAGTCCTGGTTTCCAGGCGCAGCGGCTACTTCAACAGCTTTGTTGAAGGAAAGTAGCTTTTGCCCGAGTATCCCGAGTGTTGGGCCTTCGCTGGCACGAGACATTCGCTCGTACATATCACGACCATATTTTACCTGCGCTGCCTTTTCTAAATTGGCACGGCCGGCGCCGATCCGAACCGCGAGGTGTCTGTCTGATGCCTCAGCCAGATAAAAGTTGACATAACCTTTCTTATCACCTTGCGGAATAGTGTCGATGACAGCCACTGTGGAACACCCGACGAGCATTGCGACGACAAACAACTGAAGGGGTACCAACAATGTCCGACAACTACGCGGCAATGATGCGCCGACCTTCTCGAATGGTGGTGAAAATGTGTGCATGTGTCTCCCTTACGTTTTGCTTTAACTGCTCTTCGGGGCGTTGGGTGATCAATGGGTCTCCGCAATTGTGGCTCCAGTCGCAAGGTCAACGACCTTCAGTCGGAGATCTTTGATCTCGGGAAACTGTTCTACATCATATGTGAGTCTGTAGGTCTTTCCGGATGTCACAGCGAACGTCACGCACGCTTCGTCGATGAACATAGGGCCGCCGCGCATGGGAGTTATTGTGACATTCTGCGTCTTCACCGCGCCGGGTGTGGCCTGGTAGTATGAGATACATATCGTGTGAGTTCCTGGCGTGAGAAGGACCTGTGTAGCGTGCTGCCATGCGGGATCAGCACGATTGTCAATGCTGTCGATGACCGCTGACTGCATCATCCTGGGTAGCCACCACTCAGCAGATACGACGTTGAGCGTCGCGGGTGACACAGTGGACGTTGCCGAGTCATATGCAGTGACACGGACTGTGGTGCAACTCGTCATTGCAAGAAGGAACAGAGATGCGACTGTCGAGAATCGAAGCTGCGTGTTACTACGGGCTTTTGATGGATGCACGATTCATCTTCCTTTCGACTGTTCAACGCCCAAAATTATATTATGCGTCACGCATAGCGTGACGAAATTCCGTTAGTTCCAATGAATCCGTCACACCTATAATTGGCGAAGATCAAGTCTGACGTGGATTGCATACCTATTCATTCCTTCCTGATGGACTAATTTCTACTACTTGCTTAGCTAACTGTCAAAGAACTTAGCGATGGCCGGGGGCGGCGTAGCCGCCTCGGCATCTGCCGCCGTAGGCGGCTTCGAGTGAAGCAAAAACATTCCTGACCGATCAGGCAAAGGCAAGGGTCATTTGGGTTTGAGGAGTTGATCGAGTTGTTTGGAAGCTGAACTGATGGTGCTGCGGAGCAATTCGAGTTCGGATGCTGTTAAGAGTTCCGAAGGAGAGGAGATAACGGGCCTGACTGTTTGTGAGTTCTTCCGGTGTTTGGGCGATGCCGGCTTGGCGGATGAATGAGGCAAAGGCGTTGAGTCCGAATTTGGTGTCGAGGGCATTGATTGTTTCCTTGGTGAGATCGATTTCGAGAGATGAACCTGTGATGATTGAAAAACTTCCGGCCAGGGCGGAGAAGGCAACCACCTTCCCCCCGTGTGATTCGATGAACAGGCGCAAAGCCTGAACGGTTGAGCCGCTCGTGATTACATCGTCAATGACGATGTAATCCTGACCGGCGATAACAGTGCCGGAAAACTCGGGACGGTTCAAGAGCCGATGCATGGCATCCGAATCCGTGTGATGTGTTTTGTTGATTTGCACGATGCCGGTTTCGACCTGGAGTCCGGCCAATGAGCCGATGAACTTGGCGAAGGCTAGCGGCAGCATGTTGATGCCCGTGCGCTCTGTCCCCAGAACGGGAACAACCATAGCGCCGGGGTGCTGTTCGCCCAGGCGTGTGATCCGCTCCTGTCTTGAGAGATCCCTGACCAGATTCAAGGCAGCGATGGTGTTGCCTGCCTTTGCTGATGTGAAATCTCGATGGCGGCGCATTGCCGCAATGCTTGTGTGCGCATGCACACTTTTGTCCAGCTCGACGGCGGATACCTGAGCTTTCATTTCAGAGATTTGCCTGACTGTGACCCCGTTTTTCATGTTTCCTTGTTCCTTTCTGTTGTTTGGCGTTTTCATTTGTTTTGTCCTGCCCTCCGTTCGGTGACCCTCGCTTTCGCTAGCATTTGAAGCGAGGGACGCCGGGCGGAGGTCAGGGCGAAAACGCCAAATAAAGGAACGGGGAAACGGTGCGACCCGACATAGACCGGCAAAAGCAAAAGGCGTGATCCCGCGTACTCGCGGGACGTAGCCGCGTCTCGGTACTCCGAACGTGGGCGCGACTTTTGCGGCCGGGCTTTGGCGGGGCGCAGAAGAAACGGGGGTCACAGACTGGCTACCTTTCCCGCGAATGCGGGACTTCGAATGCAATGAGCGAAGTTTCAGCCATAAGGCAGTGAGCAGTAGCCAGTGG
>JBAWZF010000076.1 GCA_037143175.1 bacterium | reverse complement strand
TCCCTGATGAATCCGCGAAATGTTACTTGTTACGATGTGACCCCTGCACCCATTTAAAGCCCGTCCGCATAATGGAAGAATACCACCAAAACAAAAACAAGTTATCTTAACTTAGCGCCATTCAGGGCTGACCCCGATTCTCCCTTGCGCAACGAAATCCGGACAGTCCTCATTCCGTAGGGACTAGCAGCCTGTCGAATAAGCACCGGCTCAGCCGGAGGCTTCGCCCTACCAGTTGATGCGACCAATCTTCCTGTCCCTATCGGTTTTTATTGTTGAATAACGGTTGCCGTCACGAACAACACCGGTGAACCGCTGTCGGTAAACGTCAGTGTATTAGTCCCAGCCCCACTGGCGTGATATTCATAAACACTACTAGAAATAAAACCACCAGATGAATAGATGCTCAGTGATGAATATTTCATACTTGCGTTATATGGCTTTGTGCCACCTGACACAATGAAAGTCTTGGTTTCAGTGGTACCGATAGTCGTCGAGATCGGCGAAACGGTAAGGGCAGAAACTGCGGGACTGGAAACTGCGGGACTGGAAGTTGCAGGCCCAGAATCCCCCGCTTCCACCTGACTCACCACCGCGATCCCCTCTCCATCCGCCTGATCCCGCACCTTAATATTGTTATTTCCATGCCTGTCAGTGGGGGTATAAACCGCTGTCATTCCGCGACCCTCAATATGCCCCAACGACTCATCATTAACAGACCAGACTAGCGGCAGAACAGCATTAATATTCGTATTCCCAAGTGTCGCGACGAATGTCACCGACGACGCATTCGTGAGCGTTGCACTTGCTGGTGTTAACGTAATGGCATCAGTCGTACTTTTTGTCGACTCACACCCCACAATCGCCATCCCTGCCACGACTACCGACATCATCCCGACCATTACCCATTTGTTTACTGTTTTCATTATCATTTCCCTTTTGTCATTTTGCATGTTGCTAACAAATTGATTACACAAAACTGTCTGCCATTACACACGATACACTTCATAAGTTTATTGCCCCCAATAAGAGAACTGATAAACCAACAATGGGAAATATGGAGGCGAAAACGTTTCGTATCGCGCGTCAAATTTATATTTTTTGTTAAATCCATACGAAGCCCCCTGCGATACAAGGCCACGCCGATACTGGGCAAGACTCCCAAACAGATAAATATTCGGGCGGGGGGTTGCCACCGTTGTATTCCAATTGGGGGCGCCGAAACCGCCATCCCCACTTGTAACCATGATGGCCGCGTGGATATTAATACTGGTCTTGCTTAAGACCGTCACCGCATTGGAGGCCAACAATCCCAACGAATCATCCACGGCACTATTGACAAAATTGGTCTGCCATGGATTCGGACTCGTGGCGGAGGCATAGGTTATTCCATTAGTAATAAAAATTGTATCTTGGGCAGCGAGAGTAACATTTCCGTTAACTACTCCCTGAACAGTAGCATCGCCGTTAATATAGATCGCCCCATTCATCGAGGAAAGTGTGCGGGAGGTAAAGTTAGTCGAACCCACCTTGGCATAACGGACATAACCCACGTTACTAATATTTGTAAAAATAACATTGTAGTCCCCAGCATTCGTGCCCACTAGCGAAATGCCGTATAGCCCTCCCTGCAAAGATTCCGCCTTAGTTTTGATGTCCGTAATATTTTGACCGACGAACTGCCCGCTAATCGGTGCAGCATTGAGATTAAGTCCTCCCATAAAAACCGATGAATTTGCTCCATTTTGATAGTAAACACTACTGGCGGCGGAAAATACCTGTTGCAAAAACCTAGGTTTAGGATTTGAACTGCCATCCACATTGATCTGATCGTTCGAATAGATCTTTCCATCGATTTCATCACCCGGTAAAAAAAAGATCCTCTGCCCGTTAACCAGTTTCTCATAATTTGAAGCATGCATGAAACTAGGGAACCGCGGCAGGGTTGCACACATCGTCAGACTGCGCAGGGAGCCCCCTACGGATACCCCCACCGAGGTCACCTTGTATTTAAATCCTTGGTAACTTGTGTTGTTATTCCAACCAGGCCAAGCTTCAGTACTGACCGCATATCGGCCCTTACTGCTTAAGTTGGTTAAAACATTATTGCCCAGATAACCAGGGCCAACAAGATTCAGGGGCATGCTATTAGTACGAATAATCGCACGAAACCGCTCTAACCCTGCCTGAGCCATTTCGAAAGCGTTGGCATCGTTGACACCATACGAAACCTCAATGCCGCTCCCCGTGCCAAGCCCCATAAGCCCCGCGCCAGTAAGTCCTATTGCCACAACGAGGGCCATGACCAATATCAGCACCCCTCCCGTTTTATTTTGTATATCGATCCTCATGGCTTAATTCCTCAAAAATATGCTAAGTGGCATATCAAGTGTTTCGGATCCCTCCCGCAAACCCAAATTGATTGTCACAAGGGAATTAGTCGGGTACCAAGCACAGCTGAACGTATTCACCCGGTTTGACACAAGTACTGACGAAGACCCGCCCGGCGGTGTATACAACAGATGCGACGTCGGCCAAGTCCCTGTTTTCTGGAAAGAATGAACCATCACCCCATTTGTCATGGCGACTTGAACAGTCAAATTACTCGCTCCCGCCGTCACTACAGCATTACTGCCTGACCTGACTATCCGATCCATGGTACGCATGGTCACATCAGCCTCACGAAGCATATCACGCTCAGCCGATAACCTGAACCACCCCTTGTAACTGAATACAAGAAGAGCCACAAACACCAGTGCAATCATAGCGCCCGAAGCAATACCCACCATGAGTTCTACGACTGAGAATCCATTTCCAGGCTTGGTCTTCATAATTAAAATCACCACCTTGGACCGACAAGGGTATGAAGGACTAGTTGATTGCTTAGCCCTGAACGATACCCAACCGATACTGTCGCCCCTACACAATCATAAGAACTTCCTCCGCCATCAGCATCCACGTAGTAGATCAGCGTGGAAACAGGCATACTGACCCCATTATTGGTCACAAATCCCGTAACTCCGGCAGAGACACTCACCCAAGTACATGGCCCAGAACGCCGCACAGTATTGGTCACAAAACTTTTAGGGCTTGGCAGCCGATTGGTCATGGCCGATCCCCACCAATCCGTTGCATGAATCTCCTCCACGTATCCGCTTGCAGTCGCTAAAGCAGACATACGGTTTCGCTGGACTGCTACCATCGAGTTCGCCTGTCCAAGATAAGCTGCCCCTGCAATCGCCAGAACTGCCAAAATGATAATACTCATCATTACTTCGATCAGTGTGGATCCTGATTTCACAACCCACCCCCGCCTCTATACAGCCTCACGATCTCCCGGCGCCCCCCTTTGCTGACCACGGTGACCTTGTCTGCCCCAATCGCTTCAATCTTAAATCCATCCACTTCATCACCCACGCCAAACACTCCCTGATCGGTCATAATCATCGGAGCAGCTTTGTTCCCGACCACTCCCGTCAAACGGAAGGATACCTGGGGCTCAGCTTCTATCTGGCTTGTAACGGGTTCCACATAAGGCATACGATTCTGCAGCTTTTTAACCGATAAGAGACTTACAGGCTCTGCCGCCCAAGTCTTAACCCCTTCTGTAGCCTTGTCCAGCCTCGCTCCAATAGCCTCCGCCGTGGCCGGAATAATGCTCCCCACCTGCCCAAAGCCGGTGTCCCCATTCCGGTCGACCACCACCCGAACCACCAGAATCAGATCTGCGGAATAAGACGTTTCCGGGGTCAACTGGGCTGCCTTGATATTGACCTGTATGGCCTGGAAGCGACGTTGGGGCTGGCCCAGGTAATCCAACATCGCGATCAGTGAGGCGAGCGGCCCGTCTCCGCTCAGGGTCAATTTGTAATCCATCCAAACCGCTGTGCCCGTGCCAATTTGTTTTTCCACATTGGAGGACCGAATTACAAAGCCAAATTTTTGGGCTGCATCACTTACACTCAAGGACAGATCTGCCGCCATATCCTTTGCCACACCTTGAATAACAAACGGCTTTAAAACTTTATGAGCTGCGCCCGCCTTCTGCTCCAAAACAGGAATCATGTTCAACAAACTGGCTCGTTGCATTAAATTCCGCTCCTGCTTTCGATCATAGATAAAACCGAAAAGGAGCATGGCAGCAATGACAACTAACGGCAGGGCAATACAGACTACCAACTCCCATTGCCCTGTTTTGACGGTTGGACGATTCATTGAGTGATCCCCTCCAAAACCCCTGTAAACCGCCAACTCAAGAAATCACGCCCCTCAAAGTTCACACGCGTACTGTTCTCTGAGGTAAACTGTCGAACCTGATTTGTGAGCAAGGCCGAACTTTCCCAGCGTGCGATAACATTTGGCAAAGTCAAACCTCCATCCTTACTCATGGCGGACGGAACATATACCTCGACCTTGACGGTCCCCTCTGCATCGCCCCCATCCAAAGTCAGTTTCCCCAAATCCATTCCCTGCGGCAATGACTCCGCGAGGCCTAACACAATGGCTGCCGGTTTCTTTCCCGTTGCCCTGAACTTAGCCACTGCGTCCAAGGCACCCGCCAGTCCTGCCAACTCCGCCGTCACCTTACTCAAACACTCATCCACACCCCGAACATTGGGGTGCTGTCGTAAAAAACGCCGTTCCGCCTTATCCATCGCTGTATTCCGCGCCGATAAATCCACAACGGACACAGTCAAATAATAAGCCACGGCGGCAATTGCCACTACCGCCACCGCCAGATAGGAGAGCACCCAGCGAAACCACAGCCGTCTTTTCTCAAGCGTCAAAACCTGCTCGCGGGCCATGTTAAACCGATACGTTGTCATATCACGCCCCCCCTTAATGCCAATCCAAGGGCCGGCACCAGCAACGAATTGCTGACTGAGGATTCGGCCAACTTATCCTTCGCGCGCTGATCTTTGGCCGTCATCACGGTCAGCGGATTCCAAACCTCAACCGGCAACTTCAAATCATCCTTTAAATGATCGATGAACACCTTCGACTCCGGTACCTCGCCGGTTAACAACACACGTTTCACGCTGTCCCAATCCAGTTTATACTCGCTGTATTTCAACACATCCCGGATATTTTCGCTGAGAAAACCTGGCGCCTGCTCCCACGTTGTTGCCCGGCAAAACACGGTATAGGGGTAAACACCGCCTAATTTCCGCATCACAATGACGTCAGCTGAATGGGGCGACATATTTACCAGACACACCGAAGCCTCACCGACTTGATTATCCAATAACAGAAAGAGATTTGCGACCGCCATAGCCCGGACATCAACAATAACGGGATCTAACCCTGCGAGCGTCAAGATTGCCAACTGCCGTTCCACATCTTTGGCCGGGGCCGCAGTCAGCACCCCTTCAAGCATTGCATGTACCGATCCACCAACTCCCTTGGGCCGCTCCTGAACATGCCAATCGATCGATAATTTATCCCGCGTCAATTGCATCGCCTCTTCTGCCTGCAAAACTAAGGCCGACTTCATTTCGGGCAATGACATCTCCGGCATCTTGAAATAGCGCATCACCATCGATGAACTCCGGAGCGAGGAACACACCATTTTGGTGGGCATCCGGATTGAACGCCAAAAAGACTTGAGTACCCCGGCAATATCCTTCTCCGAGGCGGAGGCGTCGTAGGGTGCCCAACCAACATGAGTGATAACGGGAAGGTTTTTCCCTTTTTTGACCAACCGGGCGGCCGTGATATGGCTATCCCCCAGATGAATCCCAGCAATATCGGATATTGACCAACTGATCACAGTAATTCTCCCTTTTCACACCCTCACCCCAGCCTATTACTGGAGCAGCGTCCCGCCCCAGACTCCGTCCTGATTAAGCGTTATCGTCAGCGCGTTGACCTCACCCGTTGACCCCGTTGCCGTTGCTGTATAGGTAGCGGCAGCCGATTCCACGGTATAGTCATCATCCAGATAATACTTCCCTGCAAGATCGTTTGTTTTGATAGTAAAGCTGGCAATAGCATACGGATGGGTGCCGGCCAAAGCAGTCGGAAAATGGCCATATTCAGACTTATACACCTGCATCGCTGTACGGATAGAACCTAAACCCGTCTGGGCTTCCGTGGCATATGCTTTCTTCTTATTCCACGTCATCAACGGAACCGCCACAGCGGCCAAAATTGCCACAATAATAGCAACAACCATCAACTCAACCAGTGTGAAACCAGATTTGCTTTTCATATTCATCGTTGTTTCTCGTTTAAGTCCAACTGAATATTCGATCCACACCATGCATTTCCCTGAACTAAAATCACAGCAAAACGAAAAAGAATCCTCCCCTTTTTCCTCTCTCCTAACCGCCGCAAGCTGAATAACCTGCGGCAGGAGGAGAGAGAATTAAGGAGAGGCTTTTTACGTCAAACGCCTATTACTGAAGAAGCGTTCCACCCCAGGCTCCGGCCTCAGTAAGTGTTACCGTCAACCCATTGACATCACCTGTTGAACCCGTTGCCGTTGCTGTGTAGGTAGCGGCAGCCGACTGCACGGTATAATCGCCATCCGCAAAATACTTACCGGCAAGATCATTCGTCTTGATGGTGAAGTTAGCAATGGCATACGGGTGGGTGCCAGCGTTTGCGGTCGGGAAATTACCATTTTCGGCCTTATACACCTGCATCGCCGTGCGGATTGATCCCAATGCCGCCTGGGCTTCTGTAGCCATCGCTTTTTTCTTATTACCCGTCATCAACGGGATCGCAACGGCTGCCAGAATTGCCACAATAATCGCCACAACCATCAACTCAACCAACGTAAAACCCGCTTTATTCTTCCTGCTCAATTTCATCTTCATTCTCCTTTTTGTTTGTTTACTATGTTTCCCTGCAAATACTTCATCTCCACCCAAACTCCCCCACCTTCTGCCGCCCACCTCCTTGTTGACCATTGAGTAAAAACATATTCAACTATCCTCTGCTCACTGCCCTCTGCTCACTGCCTACTGCTCACTGCTCACTGCCCTCTGCTCACTGCCCTCTGCTCACTGCCTACTGCTCACTGCTCACTGCCTACTGCCTACTGACTAATGAATATTCCCCGCCGAACTAAACACGGGTAGATAAATTGCCATAACCAATAAAAGAATAAGCCCGCCGAACACTGCGATTATTATGGGCTCTAAAAGCGAAATAGCCACCATAATTGTTCCCTCTACCTGGTCTTCATAAACATCGGCCACCTTCGTAAGCACCTCGGGAAGACGTCCGGAGGACTCGCCCACCCCCACCATCCGGGCCACCAATCTTGGGAACACTTTCTTATCAAGACTGGAGGCGATGCTGTTTCCTGCCATGATCTTGTTCCGGGTGGACTTCATGGACGCCTCCATGACCTTATTCCCCAACACTTCAGCAGCGATTTCAATGGCCGTGGCTACAGGCACGCCACCGGCCATCATGATACCGAAATTCCGGCAAAAGCGTGACACGGCCAATTTACGAACGATATCCCCAAAAATCGGCAAACGCATCACCACTCCGTCAATTTGTAACCGCCCCACAGACGTCGCCGCATACATGGTTCCAAGGACGATGGCGGCTACTATTCCCAGAAAAATCCAGAGCGTGTTATGGATTAAAAACGTATTGAAGGCGAAAACCATCCGGGTCAATTTCGGCAAGTTGTTCCCATACCCGGCGAAAATATCCTGAAATTGAGGCAATACAAATACGGTCATAATGCCTGAAATCAAAATGAAAAAACCGCCAATAAACATGGGATACGCCATAATACTTTTGATCTTGCGGGCTAAACGGTCATTTTTCTCCATGGAGGTCGCCAGATAATTCAGGGTTTCTGTCAAACTTCCCGCTTCTTCAGCTGTCCGGATCAAGGAAACAAATAGCCGATCAAAGACTTTGGGTTCCCCGGCTATCGCTTGCGAAAAAGGGGCGCCATCATCCAGCTTTTTCAAAACCCGCTCCAATACACGCCGGAATGCCCCATTTTCTAAATCCGCCGCAATGGATTCCAGGGATTCAAGTAGCGGGATGCCAGCACTGACTGAAATGGAAAGCTGGCGACAAAATATTGCCTTTTCCGCCATTGAAATTCCGCCAAAACCAACTCCCTTTTTCACAGGGACCTTTACCACCTCAAGACCGCCAACTCCGACCCCCTCATCACTGATATCAGTAACGGTGAGGCCCCGTTCATGCAATTGCGAAAGGGCCTCGAAACGCGATGCAGCGGAATAAACCCCCGCCACCTCACGCCCACTACTGTCTTTGGCTGAATAACGATAATCGGGCATAATCAGTCTCCTGAGCACACACTCATTACTTCTTCAATGGTTGTGGTTCCGTTCTGGACCTTGCGTAAGCCGTTCACTGCCAGGGGAGCCATCCCGAGCTCCATCGCCTTACGCCGCAAGGCCACCGAATTAGAACCCGCTATAACCATTTCCTTGATCGGATCGGTAACTTCTAAGTACTCAAATATCGTTGTCCGTCCACGATACCCGGTGTTCAGGCATTTCTGGCAACCCGCTCCATGATAAAAGGTCCAACTGCTGGCTTCAGGAAGAATGCTGGTGGCATAGGCCAAAGATTCCTCATGAGGCTGTATGGCCTTTTTGCAATGCGGGCATATCACCCGGACCAACCGCTGGGAAATCACTAGTTTCATGGTTGATGCAATCAGATACGGCTCAATGCCGATATCTTTCATCCGCCACAATGCCGAGGGGGCATCATTGGTGTGCAGCGTGCTCAATACCAGATGGCCTGTAAGGGATGACCGCATCGCGATCTGGGCCGTTTCCAGATCCCGGATTTCACCGATCATAATCATGTCGGGATCCTGTCGCAGAATAGCCCGCAACGCCCCGGCAAAATCCAACCCGATCTTAGGCTTGATCTGCATCTGGTTGATACCGGGAATCAGGTACTCAATGGGATCCTCAACCGTCTGGATATTCCAAGCGGGATCCTTTAGATAATTCAACGCAGCATAGAGCGTCGTGGTTTTACCGCTCCCGGTGGGACCGGTAACCAATATAATGCCATTCGGTGACTGAAGAATTTTCTGAAACCGTTTGAGCATGACCTCATCCAGGCCAATGTCCTTCATATCCACAATCAACGCCATTCGATCCAGGACCCGCAAGACCAGTTTTTCTCCATGTGCTTCAGGGAGAGATGATACGCGGACGTCGATAATCCGATCATGAACCTTGAATTTAAAGCGGCCATCCAACGGTAAGCGCCGCTCGGCAATATCCATGTTTGAGAGAATCTTGATACGCGTCGCAATGGCCTGATATAGGGCTTTGGGCGGCGGAGTGATCTCACGCAGAAGACCATCCACACGGATCCGTACGGTGACGTCCTTTTCGCCGGGCTCAAAATGTATATCACTGGCCCGATCCCGCACCGCCTGCATGAGCAATAGGTTCACAAACTTAACCACTGGTGCATCATTGGCATTGACCATCAATTGATCATCATTGCCGCGAGTTTCGAGATCATCACCCGTCACAACCTCCGGCGGCAATTCAGCAATATCCTTCAGATCCCGCTCCAGATGAGCTTCCTGGCGATAGAATTTATCAATGGTTGCCCGGATGCGGGCTTCTGAACTGATGGCCTTACGGATCTCCATTCGTGTTAAGGAACGAACGGTGTCGATCGCCTCAACATCCAGTGGATCCTTCATAACGAGGGTGATGACAAGACCCGCTTCTTTTTTGACGGGGATCAAGCAATAGCGGCGCGCCACTGTCTCGGGCACCAATTTGACTTCTGCCTTCTCGAGTCGGAAGTCATCACCGAGTTCAAAGTAAGGAACCCCTAATTGATCGGCCAAGGCGCGGGCAAGGTCATCAGGCGAGACAAAACCAAGTTCTGAAAGGACTTCGCCAAGCATCTTGCCGGTTTCTTTCTGCCGTGCAATTGCCTGGGTAAGTGCTGATTCAGTAACCAGCCCCTTTTCCAGAAGAATCTTGCCTAGTTTTGACTCAACCATAATGGTCTCCGACACTCACTCCCGAATCACACCCTCACCCTAGCCCTCTCCCCTCAAGGGAGAGGGAATGCCTATCCGAATCACACCCTCACCCTAACCCTCTCCCCTTGAGGGAGAGGGAATGCCTATCCGAATCACACCCTCACCCTAGCCCTCTCCCCTCAAGGGAGAGGGAATGCCTATCCGAATCACACCCTCACCCTAAC
>JBAWZF010000075.1 GCA_037143175.1 bacterium | reverse complement strand
CAATGGGGGTAAGGGGGAATTCTGCCCGCGTTTAGCCACTATGGGATGCTAGTGATTCCCTTAATATCAAAAAGGTCGCGCAGGGACAGACCAGCAGACAATAGACAATAGCCTATGAAATTTGACTCGCTCAAAACTTGAATTGTTCACTTGAGTGGACCTTCAGGTCTTTGGATTGTCCAGTTTTACGATTACAAGAACCTCGTCAGGTGTTTAACTGGCAGCAAGTACACCAGATCCATCCACTTGGCACAATTCCAGATGACGGCGGGCTTGGATTGCCGGCCGGAATCATCTGGAGATCAACCAACTCATCATCAACTCTTCTACAGTGGGACCGGTGCCCCGAATATGTCCACACGCAACTGCCGCGCCGCGAACAGATCGCCCCAATCTGCACCCTTCATTGGCCGGGCTCCCTCTTCTCGCTTCTCACTAAAGTGCGTTCGATGCCGCCCAAACGCATCCTCCACGGAATCATCGAACACCATCTGCCGATCCACCACGCGTGAGACGATGTGATAGTACGCCGCTCCCTTATCAACTATTCTCGCTGACCTCATGCGCTTTCCCTCCGTTCAGGGCAACTGTTGGTCGCCTCTGTCACACATAACGGAGCAGCATCCACTTTTATTGTATTTTATTTAATCTATAGGTCTGTCCCTCGCGGCTCCTAACCGTTCCGACAGCCGTTTCATCAAGGGCGGCGAATTCTGGTTGCAAACCTGCTTCACTATCGTGTACGAAAACCCTGCCGGACTGAACGGGTGTCGTTTCTTCATGTCTGCCGAGTGGCAGGTTAAGCGTCACCGTTCCGTTTGACTTTAAAACCCCTGCGGGACGGCAGCGAAAGGGAATCATGAATAATGATGCGGGATTACCGGCGTTCGTGCTTGAGGCGGGGCCATGGAAGGCCGAAGTATTCGATCCGCGAGCAATGCCGAGCGCGCTCGGGATGCGTTACTGCAACGGCGGCTACGTGAGGGCTCTATGGCATGCGGATCGTCTTCTGACAGGGCGCGCAAGGCCGGGCTGGTCGCCGGTTGACGGCGAGGGACTTCCCGAGGAATTCGAGGTCTGCCTGGGCGCAACGAACGCGCTCGAGGGCGAAGAGTACCTGAGGATCGGTAGTGGCCGCTACCGGAAGCAGGGGCGCGGTGTGGCACCTGAAACCCTTCCCGCGGCATGGCAGGTGGTGTCGAGCGATGAGCGTCATGTGCGCATGCAATGCCGCGACCGCGTCGTGACCGGAGGGACGGAATTCGAATATGAGCTGATTCGCGACGTACGGCTGTCGGAAGAAGGGCTGGCCTCGTCCTCGACCCTGCGGATGCAGATGCCCTGGGCCCACCCGATGGGCTGGTATGCACACCCGTTTTTTCTGCATGGCGCGGCGAATTGCACGGGCTTTGAGCTGCCCGGGCAGCCGGAGGTTCAGTGCCTGGGACCGCACTCATCGCGGGGTTGGGGATTGACCGACACGCCGACGATGCGAAGGGATGAGCACGGAGTCCACTATTTCACGGACGCGACGGAGAGCCTGGCCTCGGTGACAAACCTGTGGGGTGAACGGGGCCCCGTGGTGCTGCACCTGGATCCGGCCCTGGGTGGCGGACGCCTGGCGCTTCAGCTCGACCGGCCGCTGGACCACCTGGTGCTCTACGCCTCTGACCAGGTCGCGAGCCCGGAGATGAAGATCAGTCGATGCTGGCGCGAGGGCGAAAAGTCGAACTGGACCCTGCGGTATTCCTGGCCGGGAGATTAAGGGTTCGGCGCGAGAATCTAAATCCTGCATGAGAGGCCGCAGGAGCGTTAGGCCGTCGTTATAGGAGGTGGCTGACTGCAGGCCCAGGCTTTTTTCTGGTTCAATTTGTTTTTCTTTTCGTCGAAGACTTTTTCGACATCCCAGCGCAGTTTGTAGAGGAAAGCGATCAGCCCCGGCGGCAAGGTCATCTCGCTGGTCATGTAGGTATACACTTTCCCTGTAGCGGGATCGCAGTAGGTGACCCGGCGGAGCATGACCCCACAGAAAACCCCAACGAGATCATCTGCCAGCACTCCGAGATTACGAGGATCGCAACGATCCCACGGGTTGTTTCCGATCACCTCAGCCATGGAGTTCACTTTCTCTCGACTGATGATGTAGACGCCTTTGGCTTTCCATCGTCTCCATTGGGCATAGTCAATAACGGCCGGATCGTACACGTGAATCACTTTTACTCCTTTTGGCTCATTCATGAGTAACTGCGTTGAGCCAAGCCACTTGAGTGCCGTTATGTCGTTTTCGCGTTTACGAATGGGACGGGCGATGTCGAGTAATGTGAGACTGTGACTTCGAAGGTTAAGTGAGAAAAAATAGCCAACCGCTTCGCTCTTTTCATTTTCTGCGCATGTATGGGAACCCGGCTGTTCGTAATGCCCGTCAGAGGCATAGATCGCAAAGCCTTTAAGTTCAGGATGTTGGCCCAATGGGTCGAGTTTTTCCGGCACATTTACATCAACCTGTTGCCGAACATTTTCAGAAACTTCACGGAGTAGTTGCAGACGGCGAGAACTCTTAAGAGACTGAAAGAAATTAGACACCGAGAGCCGACTATTCATCCACATCTACATCCGCTGGACCCAATCGCGCCCGCTTTGAGCAATGCCAATGACGCACCTAATTCCGGACTCAATAAATTGCTCATCAGTGAATTCAGGGCAATGTCTCCGATTGCAACTTTGAGAGAGAGCCAAAAGAACAGGCGCGAAAAACCGGACTCGAATAGTGTCAGCGAGGATTGTATTCATGGCGAATAAAATACCATGAACCAGCAAACATGTCTAGATGCAACATGTTCCGCAAGAGCGCGTTATGTCCAAAGCGATTTTTCAGCTCGACGCCACATTTGCCTGTCAAGGACTCTGGATGCCCCGTGATGCCGGTCAACCCCCCGGAGGGACAATGGGGAGTGTGCGCAAATATATTCAACCTCCTTAACGCGTTGCCGTGTCCGGCATTATAGCAACGGTGAGGTTTATAAAACTCGGACTTAAACACCGTTCGCCGTGGATGATACCGCCCAGTTGCTCTGGTGGCGCAACGCGTTACCGGAACGGTCCATCGGGCGGAAATCAGGCTCAATCTGTACCGCCACCATAGAGCCGGGTGGCTTCGGGTTGTGGCGCGAGATGAACGGCTGGTCAATCCAGCCGCCCGCCAACTGCAGGCGGTTGGGGATCTCCCCCAGGGCCTGCTTCATGGGATTGGATGCTCTCATATTGTGAGCTCCGCAATCAGCCGACGCCCACACGCTCACCCTTTTTGCACTTCTCGTGCTGACCCTTGATCCATGTGTAGGTGGCTGCCAGACCCTTGTCGAGCGAGGTGCTCGGCTCCCATTTCAGCATCTTCTTGATGAAGGTGTTGTCGGAGTTGCGCCCGGCCACTCCCCGGGGGGCTTCGAGATCATAGTGGCGTTTCATCTTCACGGCGGCGATCTTCTCGACCTTGCTGACCAGCGTGTTGATGGAGACCAGTTCGCTGGAGCCCAGGTTGATCGGCGTGGCGATCAGGTCATCCTTTTTAAGAGGGGCATCTTTTTCAATGTGTCGTTCAATTTCTTTTATCTATGGTCTCCCTGTTTGTGTTTGTGCCATTCTGTATAGAATGGTCTTCTCAATTCAGTATAACATCTCTAAATTGGGTCAGAATGGCTATTGTTGGCCTGTTGATGGATATTATTGACTTAATTCTATTAAATCGCAAAAGCCTTTCATTTCGGAACAAAGGGTCTCTCCCGCTTTCTTTTCACCAGATGTGGCGGAGGCCCGCCGGTTTTATCTTGATCTGAATCCAGAAGGGAAGCGGCCATTGGAAGTGGTCTGCGGTGGTCTGGAACATTGTACGGTGCAATATTTTGTGAATTTCTCGGGTTATGATTCGACAGTATTAATGAAGTCATGCAACCTTTTACCTAGTCGTGTTCTGGATGTCTTCCCGCCGCATGCGGTCACAATGTTTAATTATTCTTGGTTCTGGTCTGTGCGTATCCGGTTTTCCCTATGCTGTTATCAGGGATTGCCTATACCATTATCAGATTCTCCCCGATTGTAAGTTCCTCGCCTAATGACATGCTCATCTCAGTGAAGGAGGACTTCCTGTGAATATTCTGTTGATAGATGATGATGTGTTTGTTTTATCGATGCTGCAAGGGGCATTCAAAAAGTGGGGACACAAAGTTGATTCCTACATTAATCCCGAAATCTGTCCCGCATATTGTTCGCAGACATGTCCCTGCATGATATTCAAAAATGGATGCCCTGATGTTATCCTGACAGATATACATATGCCTTTGGTGAACGGGTTTAAATTTATTAAAGAATTGAAGCGCAAAGGGTGCAAGTGTCAGAAAATTGGAATGATGTCGGGCGATTGGAGCGACTCGGATCTTCTAAAAACTATTCGCATGGGTGTCAAAATCTTTGCCAAACCGTTTGACCTTTCCAAAATTAAATTATGGTTGTCCGGGAATATCCAACCTGACGTCGCGTTCATGGGAGATGGGAGCAAAGAGTTCCCAATCTCTTGGCTGGCAAAATCCAATGTCAGTTATCAGGTCATGACGAGATCTGATTTACAACAGGCGTGGGCAAATGCGTCTGATGAGGTGGAGAGTAACCAGCAGAGTTTACAGGCGACTCATAGGGATGAGTTCTTGCAATATGCCGATCCAAATTATGCAGGGGAGACTAATCCCTTTTATCGGGTCAATGTGGTGCCGTAAGGGGATTTGGGATTTTGGAACGTCACCCAGACTACTGCGGACAACCAACCCGGGACTCATTTAACAAAAAGAAATTCACCCCTATCCGAGTTTTCGCGCAATCAGCCTGTTGCAAAACTATTTTTATTGTTGTCACCGGATCAGGATAACTCCATTATGCGTTTATTAGAATTAGGGCTACTTATCTGGTAAGGGGAATTATGCATCGAGTTTTTCCGACGACGCTTTACAATGCCTCTAAGATGTGGTTCGGGCGCTTGCCCATGAATCAACACTCCTTGCAGCATAGACTCTTCGGGGTGATGGTTCTTCTCATTCTGACTTGTGCCGTTAGCTACACGGCCATTCTGCTGAAGGTCCACAGGAATGCGATCATCGGGGAGGCTGATGCCAAACTCTTCACTGCGGCAGAGTGCGCACGCGCCAATTTCATGCGGCAATACCACGCCCACCTGCCCGGGAAGGACTGGCCACAAAATGAGGATTATTCCCGCATTGTGGCAGATAATGACGCATTGTGCCGGAAATTGGGAATTCAATACATTTGGAGCGTGGTTGTTAAGAATGGGCTGGTTGAATTCACTTCCGCCACGCACTCAGATCTGAATAATCCTTCGTCCGATTGTGCGACGTTTCTGGAAGCGCATACGGATCAAGCGGCATTTGCCCCAGCACTCGGCCTGTTGAAACCCGTTTATTCCGCATTTCATAATAAATGGGGTGAAGGACGCATGGTGTTGATTCCTGAACGGGACGAACTAGGGCGTATTCACATTTTTGGTGCCAGCATCCAGCTTGGCAAACTTGAGGATATTGTACGTCATACTCTTTTTGTATCGACTGCCGTCAGTCTTGTTATTGTCATCCTCGCAATCATATTAAGCTGGCTTCTGGCGCGGTCACTCACCGCACCCATTGCGCAATTCACCCGCGATGTTCACCGCATCACTGAGGGGGATCTGGAGACGACATTAGTCCCTGCCGGAATATTCGAACTCCAGGCCCTTGCGGGATCACTGGACGTGATGAGGCAGAAACTGAACGTCCAGATCAAGGCGTGTACTGAAAGCGAATCGAAAAACCGTGCGATTGTGGAACAGATTCCCGCCATCGTGTATACCGAGGCGGTCGATGAAACATTTACCACCCTTTACATCAGCCCTCAGATTGAGTCCATTCTGGGGTTGAAGGCAAAACAATGCATTCAGAGCCCTGATATCTGGCACACCCACCTGCATCCTGCTGATCGGGATCGCGTGATGCTGCAGGTCGCAGAGTGTCATCGATCCGGTAAGCCATTGGATATTGAGTACCGCATGCTCGCAAACGATGGACATGTGGTGTGGCTGCATGATGCGGGGCGAATCATCCGGGACGATGAAGGACGCGCCTTTATCCTACAGGGTGTGATGGTGGACATTACCGAACGAAAACAGTTCGATGAAGAACGGACAAAGCACTTGAACGAACTTGCCCGTTTTGCCGAACAAACCCAGTCGCTAGCCGCCGCCTTGGTTTGCGCGGAGGAACATGAGCGGAAGCGACTGGCCCACATTTTACATGATGACCTTCAGCAGCTGGTGATTGGGGCCAGGTTCTTCGTCGAAAGCGGATTATCCACGACCCAGGGCATGCGGGAGTCCGCCTTAGCGGATCTTACGCGCGCGTCAGAATTATTGAAACAGGTGCTGGCCGTTTCGCGGTCTCTGACGAGTGATCTCAGTCCGGTGATTCTCCAGCAGGGACTAATCAGTGGGCTGAAATGGTTATGCCATAAGAAATTCGAAGACCACCGCCTTCAGGTCACCGTAGAAGCACCGCCAGAGGCGGAGCCGTCATCCGAGACCGCCCGGGTTCTGGCCTTTCACTCCGTGCGGGAGATGCTCCTGAATGTCGTCAAACATTCAGGTGTCCTAACGGCCTGTGTGGCCCTGACTCGCCCGCATCCTGACTGGATTGAGGTGACCGTGTCGGATGATGGAGTCGGTTTTAACCCTGAGGCGGTTCTGGTTGAGAATGATTCCCGGAATGGGTTTGGGTTGCACAGCATTAAGCAGCGACTGATTCTCTCCGGCGGTGCTTTTGAGGTGAAAAGTCAGCTGGGACAAGGCACTATTTTCAAACTTCGGATTCCAGACCTGCCCTGTTGCCGGAAAAAGGAGCCAGAAAATGCCATTTGAGTGTGCCGTTTCGGGTATACAATTCAAACTCCGGAAATGAGGAAAGTCACCTTTTCGTGTAGGCTCTACGAACATCCCGTGGAACTATTTCCACATGAGATACTCCCCACGGGTTCCTTGGAGCAGGCAGCCTTGGCTTATCCCAGCACTTCACGCACCTTGCGGGCCAGATTATCGCGTGAAAAGGGTTTTTGGATGTAGTGCAGTCCCTCGTCCGGCACTTTCCGGTTGAAGATTACATCAGCCGTGTAGCCGGACATGAACAGGACTTTGAGTCCCGGCTTGACCGCCTGAAGCTTCTCCGCCAGTTCCAGTCCGTTCATGCCAGGCATGATCACATCGGTGAACAATAGATGGATGTCGTGTTTGTGTTGAGCCGCCATGCCCAGAGCGGCTGTCGGCGTATCCGCCACCAGGACCTTGTACCCGAGTGCTTCCAGAAACAACTCGCACGTCTCGCGAAGCGATTTTTCGTCCTCTACCATGAGCACTGTCTCTCCGCGACCGCGGGGCACTTCCCCTGTGCTTGCGGCAGCAGCTTTCGGGGCATCCCCTACGAACCGCGGCACGTAGATCTTGAAGGTTGTGCCTTTGCCCGGTTCGCTATCGACATAGATGAACCCACCGTTCTGTTTGACGATGCCGTATACCGTGGCCAGCCCAAGACCGGTCCCCTTGTCGACGTCCTTGGTGGTGAAAAACGGTTCGAAGATGTTCGCAAGGACAGCCTCATCCATCCCGCAGCCATCGTCGCTAACCGTCAGCAGCACATACGCGCCGGGAACAAACCCCGCATGATTGGCGCAGAAGGCTTGATCGATCATGACATTGGCAGTCGCGAGGGTGACTTTACCGACTCCGGCGATCGCGTCCCGGGCGTTGACGCACAGGTTCGCCAGGATCTGATCAATCTGAGACGGGTCAAGTTTGACTGGCCACAACCCCGCGCCCGGCATTAAGATCAGGTTGATATCCTCGCCGATCAGGCGGCACAGCAGTTTGAGCATGCCTGCCATGGCGTCGTTCAGGTCCAGGACCTTGGGCTCAATGGTCTGCTTACGGGCGAAGGCCAGCAATTGCCGGGTGAGATCGGCCGAGCGCTGTGAAGTTGAGACGATCGCGTTCAGGTAGCCGCGGACGGGATGATCCCCAGGAAGACGGTCCAGGCACAGTTGGGCGTATCCCATGGTACACATGAGCAGGTTGTTGAAGTCGTGCGCAACGCCCCCGGCCAGGCGGCCCACCGATTCCATCTTCTGGGCCTGATTTAACTGATCCTGGAGTTTAACCTGCAATTCTTCCGCAAGCTTTTGGTCGGTAATGTCTTGAATCGTGCCGTGCCAAAGGGTGCTGCCATCCTCCACCCGCTCCGGCCGCGCCTCGGACCAGCGCCAGCGCAGTCCTTGCCGCGGAAGGATGACCCTGAATACGCAATGAAACTGCTTTAAAGTGCGGGCCGATTCCTGAATGGCCTCGGCCACCTTGGCGTAGTCCTCAGGATGCAATCGCCCAAAAACCGGGGTGGCATCTTCCATGACGGCTTCAGGGGTCACTTCATAGATGTCATTCATCCCCGGGCTCGAATAGGGAAATACGGAACGTCCGTCCGGATATAACCGGTATTGGTAAACAACACCGGGCACCAACTGGGCGAGGTTGGTGAGTAGATCACGGCTTCTTTCCAACGCGGCCTCCGCCTGCTTGCGCTCAGTGATATCGCGACTGATACCGAGCACGCCGATGAGGTCTCCGTACGGGCCCCAATAGTGCGTCTTGAGGGTGTCCAGCAATGCTTTCCGGCCACTGGGATAGGTGACCCATTCCTCGTTGTGCCGGGGCTTGCGCTCCGCCAGCATCTGACGGTCATTTTCCCGGAACGTATCGGCAACCTGCCTGTCAAACAGATCGTGGTCTGTTTTCCCGACAATCTCGTTCTTTGGCCGCCCCACGAACTCGACGAAGGCGGGGTTGCAGCCCAGGTAAACCCCCTCGGTATTCTTGAAAAAGACGATGTCAGGATCTGAATCCAGCATGGAATTAATAAGGGCCGCCTGCCGTTTAAGATCTTCCTCTGTCCGCTTGCGCTCGGTGATATCCTGCACTGTGCCGATCAGGCTGATAGCTTTGCCCTTGTCGTCATAGGTAATTTGTCCGAGACCATGCATCCAGCGCTCGGCGCCATCGCTTGGCCGAATGATCTTGTATTCGGCATCAAACGGTTTCTTGTTGTTGATCGAGTCCAAAAGCGCATCGTGCATCGCCTGCATGAAATCCGGATGCATGAACTTCACCCAGCCTTCGTTGGTGTGCGGGTAGTTCTTGGTGATTCCGAAGATTTCATCAAGGACGCTTGTGCTCTCAAACGTCCCCGCTTCAAGCGTATTGATGTAGCTTCCGATCCGGGCGGCCTTCTGCGATTCACGCAGCAGCCGCTCGTTCTTCTGGAGTACTTGCTGCGCTCTATGAAGGTCTGTGACGTCGCTGACAATGGAGAAAAGCAAGGTCTGCTCATTGACGTGGAGCGGCGTTGAGCGAACTTCGACAGTCCGAATGTCGCCACTGGCCAGACGGTGCATAAAGATGAAGTAATCGCGCTTCTGTAGCACAGCGTGTGCCATCTCAGCCGCGATTTCCGATGGCGTCAATGTATTGATCTGGTCAAGGCGCATGGCCCGTATTTTCTCGACGCTGTAGCCATAGAAGCTGGCAGCTGCTGGGTTGGCGTCGACGATGGCGCCGGAATCAGGCTCGATCAGCAACAGAACTGCCGCGTTGTTCTCGAACATCTGGCGAAAGCGCTGTTCACTCTTGCGCAGGGCGTCTTCGGAACTCTTCAGTGATGTTTCGCCTTGTTCCTTCTCATTCTTTTCGGCTTTGATCAGGTACAGTGTTCGCGCCAGCATGAAAACCAATGTAACCCCGAGAACGATAAAAACCAACCGTGTACGCCCTAGATTGAGCTTGGCATCATCAACCGTAGCGAGCGTACGCTGATCTACCATATCGACAAATTCACCGATCGGCCGCATGATGTTACACTTGGCTTGGTGATAGTCAGTGTCATAAAGCCTCTGGCTCGCCATGTTGCGATTAGCGTCTGTTGGTGGTGTCGTGGATTCGGCGAGTGCCATGGCCTTGAGTTCGGTACCTGTGAGCCAATCTGAAGCTGCCTTGGCGGACTGTAGGTGCTTGAATTCTTCGGCAGTAAATCCGGCCTGCCGCATCAATTCCAGCATCGAAATAGTTTGCCCAAACGAACGCGGCCGAGCACCATCGTTCAGAACCAAATCCCAATAGACATTTTTGTAGTTGATTGGACGCGGCGATTTGCCATCACGTATCGCCAGAATTTCCAGATAGCGCTGTTTAAATATGGGATCCCCCGTAGCAACGTAGGTACGCACCATCCGGGTCAAATCATCTGACGACTGCCTCAGTTCATCACTTAGTTCAAAGGAAGTAATTCGCTGTTCGTTTGTTCGATTAACCCGCTTTTCCGCAGTGAGATAGACACCGAAACACTAGCATCCCATAGTGGCTAAACGCGGGCAGAATTCCCCCTTACCCCCAT
>JBAWZF010000074.1 GCA_037143175.1 bacterium | reverse complement strand
CTGGGATAATGGCTTGTGGGTCGAGTTTCCTTTCCCTGCTGAACCCAAGGGGGTAAAGGCAGAGGGGACTACCCAAGAAACTACCCAAGAACAAATCCTGCGATTGCTGAGAATACAGCCCTCTATTACGCGGAAAGAATTGGCTGAAAAAATAAGCCTCAGCTCAGATGGCATCAAGTATCACCCTATATGGAGCAGTTCAACTGCTCCGCAGATGAAGAACGCTGTCGTTATATGCTCAACAGGAAACACTTACAACATGCCTCTTCAGTCATTCCCTCTGCACCAAACGGGTGCGAAGCGACACTTAATCGCACCCTTAACCGCCACTCTTAACCGGATACCCTTAAACGATTTGATCCCATCGAAAAGCGCTTATCTGGCTACGCCTAAGCGGTTCGGTTAAGCGGATCCGAGTAAGTGGGGCGGTTAAGAATGCGGTTAAGTGTGCGTTCAAGTGTCTATCCTCCCAGCTCAACAGCTCTTTTTAGGATCACTTGGCGAAATTGAAATCAACCGGAGTAATCCGACACACGGGTTCGACCAAAGCGGGGCGCGGGGAAGTGCTGAAATAACCGCCACTGGCCTTCCAGCCGGCATCGCGGGGATTCCCCGTCCAACACCCCACCCCGCGCTCGATGCCCAGGTGCAGACCGCCGTCAAAGATCTGATTCGACGTGCCGAAACCAGACCGCGGACAATGAAGACGCTCCGCAGCACGTTACATGCACTGTTCCGGAAACAGCTTTCCGAACAGGAACTGACCGCCCTACTGGATGCTTTATGCAAGGAGGGCATGGTGAAGATCGACGGCCTGAAGGTGACCTACGATTTTCCAAGCAAGGCTGCTATTCCAGCGTCACCTTAAATCATCATTTTGCCGTCCATTTCGGGGTTTCTAAGGCCAGTTATTATACTCATTCCCGCCACAACTCATTCAGCACCAATGAACTTTTGTGGCGAAGCCACGATCCCCCGCCGGAAATTTCAATCGGAGTTGGCGGCAAACCCGGAATCGGGGGATGTGATTCCCGGACTTGGCGGGTTGCGCAAGATTCGGCTGGCTTTGCCGGGGCGAGGGAAGCGCGGAGGAGCACGCGTGCTTTATCTGCTCTTCGTGAGAGCTGAGACGGTATTCCTGCTGTATGTCTTTGCGAAAGGCGAATTTGAGGATCTACCGCCGGACAAACGAAAAATCATTCGTGGATTGGTGGATGAGATTAAGAAGGAGTTTGAACAATGAAAACAGATGACTTTGACCTGAACGCCGATGAGTTAATCCAGGCATTGACCGATGTGCGGGACCATGTGACTGGGCGGCGCAAGATCACGATGCGTACGACGAAAGTCGCCCTCCCGGCTCGTGTGGAGAGCATCCTGCCGCAGGAGGTTCGGTCGATCCGGCGGAAGATGAAGGTTAGCCAGGCCGTGTTTGCACGATTACTGAATGTGCCGGTCGTGACGGAGGCGAGTTGGGAAATAGGCCGGCGGAATCCCAGCGGGGCGGCGTTACGCCTATTGCAGATTGCCAAGAAAGAGCCCCAAGTCTTGCTGGCGGCGGCAGAGGCGTAACCTGTTTTGCCCAATAACTAATCAACCGATAACCATAGCGTCCCTATGGAACGCCAGTGATTACGATTACGATTTGGTACCGGCTATGCCAGATCCGGGAGAGGCGCATGGCAAAAACAAACTACGTCCTGATCGACTACGAAAACGTCCAGCCGAAGGAGCTCACGCTCCTCAATGATGGATCGTTCAAGGTCAAAGTGTTCGTTGGCCCGAATCAGGGAAAGATCCCGCTCGGTCTCGCCATGGCGCTCCAATCGTTGGGCGGAAATGCCGAGTATGTGCTGCTCGAAACGGCTGGGCGGAACGCGCTCGACTTCCATATCGCCTACTACATCGGCACGCTGTCGGTTCAGGACCCAACGGCGGGTTTCCACATCATCTCGAAGGACTCCGGGTTCGATGCGTTGATTAAACATCTCGCAGGGAAAGGCATCGTGGTGTGCCGGTCAGCCGGCATCGCGGGGATTCCCCGTCCGACACCCCACCCCGCGCTCGATGCCCAGGTGCAGACGGCAGTCAAAGATCTGATTCGACGGGCCGAAACCAGACCACGGACAATGAAGACGCTCCGGAGCACTTTACATGCACTGTTCCGGAAACAGCTTTCAGAGCAGGAACTGACTGCCCTTCTGGATGCTTTATGCAAGGAGGGCATGGTAAAGATTGACGGCATGAAGGTGACCTACGATTTGCCGAGCAAGAATGTAACGGACGTTAGCGGGCGGGAGAAGGACGCGTCCCTGTGAGTGTGCAACATACAGCGCGAACCGGAAAGACGTACTACCTTCACGATCAGACCACGGCGGCGGGAAAGCGTAGTTACTTCTTTTCGATGGAACCGGACGGGCAACTGGCGGCCGCCATCCCAGACGGTTACGAGGTCTATGAGAATGCGAACGGTCAGGTATTCCTGAGGAAGAAGGCCGGACAGATCATTTTGCCTGAAGAAGTGGCGCTCGTAGAGGTGGCACTCCGGAAACACGGGGCACCGTGGCAGTACCGGGTCGAGGTGAAAAAGAACATGATCACCGTTCATGAAGCCGGCGACCTGTCCGGGCTTGACCGGTTGGCAACTGAGTTTGGCCGTGGACCGCTGTCTGCCGCCGAGAAAGTGAGACACGCGAGTTTCATGGCGGTCATGAGGTTTATCCTGGTTGACAAGAAGACGCGCACCTTCGTGACCGAGCGGTTCTGTTTCCGAGGCAGCATCGACGACTGGATTCCCATCGGCAGCCCCGGCACCTTGCTCGCGCAGGTCCACCAATTCGTCAAACACCTTGGCCGGGAATCGATTTACGAGTTGTTCTGAGCAGCATGATTACAGGGCTTCTAAGGCCAATTATTACACTCAATCCCGACACATCTTATTCTGCATCAAAGAACTCTTGTGGCGAAGCCACGCCCACCTTTGGAGCAATTGACCGAACAACAAGCCTCCTCCCCCTTCAATCCCGACGTTGCTAACGCCTTCTTCCGTGCCGCATACCTCGAATCCTGGGGCCGCGGTATCGACCTGATCCGGAATGCCTGCAAAGAAAGAGGAGCCCCTGCCCCTTTGTTCCGCTGGGATAATGGCCTGTGGGTGGAGTTTCCCTTCCCTCCTGAATCTAAGATGGAAACGATTTGGGGGACTACCCAAGAAACTTCGGTAAAAACTTCGGTAAAAACTTCGGTACAAATCCTTCAGATGCTCCAGGCGACGCCCGACATGACGATGGCAGATTTGGCCACACAACTTGGAAAAACACTTCGGGCTGTGGAAATGGCCTGCGCAAAACTGACAAAGAATGGCAAAATCCGATTTGTAGGCCCACGAAAAGGCGGGCATTGGGAAGTGCTGAAATAACCGCCACTGGCCTTCCAGCCGGCATCGCGGGGATTCCCCATCCGACACCCCACCCCGCGCTCGATGCTCAGGTGCAGACGGCAGTCAAAGATCTGATTCGACGGGCCGAAGCCAGACCGCGGACAATGAAGACGCTCCGCAGCACGTTACATGCACTATTCCGGAAACAGCTTTCCGAACAGGAACTGACCGCCCTCCTGGATGCTTTATGCACGGAGGGCATGGTAAAGATCGACGGCATGAAGGTGGCCTACGATTTACCGGGCAAGGTTGCTGTTCCAGCGTCATCTTAAATCATCATTTTGCCGGCCATGTCGGGGTATCTAAGGCCAGTTATTACACTCAATTCCCACCACAACTCTTTCTACATCAATGAACTCTTGTGGCGAAGCCATGCCCCGGCCCCTACGGTGCTACTGGTATGGTAATCCTGAGCGTTTGGACACCATCCACAGTTTCCATCTCGACTAATCCGCAAAAGGCACTGACTTGCATAACCCATATTGCCAGAAGCGTCTCCTCTTCTGACGCAAGTGCGCTCCCTCTTGCGATCTCATTAATCCTATTTACCAAGGATCCGTTGGCGTTACCGTCACCAGTGAAACGCACAATGACGCGATCTCCGGATAGTGTGAGACCGTATTCGCAACGCACGCGTCGACCAAACCCATTGCGCGAGAGGTAAGCCACGACGTTGCTCAAATCTGGCATGCTCGGCACTTCCGACTGGACTTGAATGGCCGATCCGCCGCCCGATGGTTCCGCAGTCTCGATCACGACCCCAGCGACTTCCCCAGAAATTGGAAGAATCTCACTCAGGGGGACTGTCGGGGTAGTGCGATTGGGCATGGGCCACCTGTTTGTCGCCGCACACATGACTCTGAAGTATCGCGCCATGTCGCTTACGTTATCGTCTTCGCGGGCGTATACTGCTCGAACGAGAGTTGTTCCGGCCGCTTGTTGCCACCAACGTGCAACGCTACGTTCGATTGCGGCGGTCAGTCGCGCGATACGGTATCCGTGTGCACTTCGCAGCGCAAGTTCCACACTGCCCACGGCTTCGCCGGGGCCACCGAGCTTGCCTACATAGGCACAAATGCCCTCCATGAGGGCACGCGACGCCTGATCGAGGAGTACTCCAGCGAAGCCTGTGAGCACCAATGAGGGCACCATCGGCGCGACATCGCGGATCGTGCGTGCGATTACAACGCCCGCGTCATCAACCTCAAACATCTTCATGTCAAGAACGGCCACATCAAGTCGGTTCCCCAGAGACCGAACGAGAGTCTCAGCATCCTGGGTTCTGCCACAAGGAAACACCTCGTATCCCGACCTTCCAAAAACTTCAGTTTGGAAATCCAGATAGTCTTTGTCATCATCCATGAACAGCATTTTCATTTTGAATATCCTCCGTTTTGCTTTCGTTAATCTTAACGCTTGAACCTCAAACTAAACACCGTTTCGCCATTTGCACGCGACCATGTAATATCGCCTTGGACGGATCTGGCAAGTTTCTGGGCTACTGCTAGACCGATCCCCATACCAAGGCTCTTAGCGGACTTGAGCGGTCGAAACAAGTACGGTGCTACTTCGTCTGGCACCCCTGGGCCGGTGTCGACCACATCAAAGCTGTTTCCGGCGGCGCCCAAACTCCTTACTCGCACTGTAAGGCGGCGACTCAGATCGGACATCGCATCCATCGCATCGACCGCGTTGGGGATCATTACGCCGAGGCAGGTTTCCAGGATAGCTCGCGGAACACGACATGTCTCCAGTCCCGGATCGATTTCCACCTTCGTCTGAATGCCACGACCTTCTGTCCACTCCTCTACCATAACACTCAGCAGGTCTCGCGTCTGGATATCCTCCACCTGAAGCGATGCGGTACCGCTCTGAGCCACAGCGATCAAAGAACGCCTCATGGCCACCAACCGTTTGCACTGGCGCTCAATCTGCCCGACCCACTGCCCGACGGAGTCCGGATTCTTCGGGAGATCCTGACGGATTAATTCTGCGGACTTCTGGATAATAGCGAGCGGTTGCGCCAGATTATGAGCAACCATCATAGCGGCGCTTCGTGGCAGTTCGTCGGCGGTCTTCTGCACTTGGTCTCGTGAGAAGTCCTCAAGTGCGCGCGATAGCAGCGCGCAGATGGCGCGGAGAAAACGTTCCCTACTCGCAGTGAAGAATCCCGCCTTCTTCGCTTGGCATGACAGGGTCCCGACAGTCCCAATCTCGGTCCTGATGGGCAACACCGCATGACTCTTGTAGCTCAAGAGGAGCGATCGCGCATCGGGGGTAAATTCCTCCAACCCAGGCGGGTACTCCCCGTACTGGGCCTCGATGTCGCTGATAATAATGCCCAAACCGGTGCGCGCGACCTGCGCAGTAAGGCGCTTGCTGGTTCGGATGTCCAACTGATCGTCAGCAATCCCGCCATAGGCGCCGACGTGCTTGACCGACAACGCCAGATCACCGTCGACTCGGCGGACATGCGCCATCTCAATGCCGGACATCTCCTCCTTTACTGCCTCCAAGATCAGGCCGATAGTAGCAGCGGGGTCAGCATGAGTTGCGCCCGCCACGCGGAGGCATACCCGTTCATATCGCTGTTCCTCCTTCACTGTGTCCGCATTGGACCCACTCAGGCCAATCTGGCTGCCCCGCGGTTTTGAATGGAGGACCCGCCCAATCTCCGCGATGAGATCAACTGGTTTCGGCGGAATGCAGCCATGACATGGCAAAGGAACAAGGTCAGACTGTATTACGGGTTTGTGCTCGGATAGTTCCCAATCTGGACCTGCGTTGTCAAGCAGGACCCAGCCAATACAGTTTCCCTCCGGCCCCACCAAGGCCACCGAGAGGGGGGGATGAGCCGAGATGATGCCGAGTTCCTTTCGGACAGCGTCGTTGATGACGAGGCACGTTCCGTTCGCATCCGGGCACACTTGCACAGCGGTCGTCGGCCCAGGATTGTGTGGCGGCGTGGAACGGATGGATATGTAGACATGCGCTAAAGGGACGGTGTCCGACACCTGGTCGGCACCAATGCTGCACGCAAGAATTCCCTCAAGTTCGCCAAGCGGAGAATTCGCAGCATTTGAGCGGCACCGAAACACGGATACGCGTCGAAACCCCATATCCTGCAGACCCTTCGCAAGCATCTCCAGATGCACGTTCAGTGGCAGGTGGGCGATGAAGCGAGAAGGCACCGATGATACGGCTTCAATGGCGGCAATTGCTCTATTCCTGAGCCGATCAGAACCATCGCTATTGGTTCCAGGCACAGAGTCATTCTTCGCGAAAATAGGCGTTGCCCGTACACTCAGGTACTGGAAGACCGGCGCCGTACCGGGGCCTTGAGGATAGGTCGGCGAGTAGAATATCTCATAGTCAGGAAGTCCCTCTGCCATGACTTTGCGGACAACGCAATTGTGGCACATGCCATGTCGCCGGCAGTAGCCGTGCGACTGACAGTAGCAAATGCGGTCGGGCATTCCAGACGTGCCGACGACTCGCCGGAATTCATCATCCGTAAACCAAACTCTGCCGCGCCCGTCTACAACCTGGAAACCCGCGCCGAGTCCCGCGACCAAGTGGCCCATGCTCGCCCGCGCCTCCTGCAATCGCTTAAGTTCATTTCCGATCTCGTCGAGTTCGCGCAGTTGTTTGACAAGGCCAGCAAGAACATTGGGAACGCCGCGTTGCTGAACCAGTCGGCAGGCACCATTGGCAATAGCTTCGGGTTCCTCCAATTGTCTATGCCCTGCAATGTGCGAGGGATCTGAACGTGAGGTGTCATGATAGAGGATGATGGGTAGAGACGGGTCAATGCTCGACACCGACTGACACAGTCGGAGGCCATCGGTAATCCGCGCGACTTCGAGTTCTCCTGTTCCGGCAGCGATTCCCCTGAAATCCAGGTCGAATACCGCAAAATCGTATATGTTGCGTTGCGTCCGGACCTCGCGCAACACGTCAGCAACATGCCCGATTGCAGTGACTTGATAGCCTGAACGCGTCAGTTCGTCACGAAGCGGTTCTCGTTGGGTGGCATCTTCGTCAAAAAGCAGCACTCCGTGTATCTGGTCGTACATGAGATCCCCTTAGTTCTTCTTCCGCACCAACAGATTGGATGGAAACGCAACCTCGAAGCACGTTCCCGCCCACAGAATCGACTCTGCGACATGAACGGAACCGTGTCCGATCCGATCAATCTCCTGAGCGCAGATCGTCAGACCCATACCAGTTCCATCTGGGCGAGAAGTTTCGCCCGGCTCGAAGATGCGTTTCGTCATATAACCATGAATGCCCGGGCCATTGTCAAAGACCCTCACAACAAGTTGGCGATTCCTGCCGACATCACGAATGTAGTGTTTGACATATACAAGACCACCGCGACGCATGGAGCGAGCTGTCTGTTGAACTGCATTTAGGACGAGATTGTGGACGATGCGCTCAATCTTGCCTCGTTGGCCGCTTAGAAGAACCGATGGTTCTGAGAAATAGCGCACGGTAACGCCAGAACTTGCCATCTTCGCGGAAAGCGCCGCCGACAAGATAGCGTCACGCACATCAAACTCAGATTCCCGTTCGGCATCGGTATTCGCCTGGCGGGCAAGACCGATGACTATGTCGATGGCTCTATCGGTTCTCTTCTTCAGACGATCCATCAGGACCACATCTTCGCGTGATGTAGTGATGTTCGGTTTGATGTGTGGGGCCAATGCAGCGCATTCCCACTCGGCACCTTGGAGACAGTGGAAGAGTTCGTGTCCAAGGCTGACAGCGAGCATGCCGGCCATGAACACGGGATCCTCTTTTGCTCGCATCTTGATATGCCAGTTAATGATCAGTTCACGTGAGATACGGTGGGCAATCTCGCGCATTGCGGCCAGTGCGAGTTCTTCCCTGGTTCGTGGGGATGTGGCGTTGTCACAGCCTGGCATCAACTGGGGCGCGGCCAAAGGCGCTGTGCCGTGCTCCGTGGATGGGTAGAAGAAGGCGAACAAACTGTAGAGGTAGTCACTGCCTGGCGGTTGTTCTACAGGCGTCGCAATACATGTCTGATACTTGTGGGCTGGGTCGCAGAGACTAAGTAGTTTGCGATGCTTCCCCTCTCGGAACATGGGCACATTCGTATGACACCATTCTTCTCGACACTCGCATACGTCTCGAACTGGACTGTACCGAAGACCTCTTTTGAAGTGACCGAAACGGGGAAACTGTCTGCCGACGCAACTTTCAGCGTCGGCGACGCGGGTGATGCGATGCAGTCTGAACAAGTAGACTGAATCGGCACCAAGACGTCGCCTGAGTTCCTCCAATATGTCGCTTGCGGATTGCGCGGTCTGTGCCTGCAATCGGTTCAGGTTCTCGGTTGTCTTCGCTGTTCTGTCGGGAGCAACGACGAACAAGTCGGCCGCACGCAATCGTTCTGGTAACGCGGCTGCACGAATAAGGCTTCTGAATCTGCCGTGTTTGAACGGTTTTGCTTCGTAGCCGACCACTTGGAGTTCGCCACATGCCCTCTGTTTCGCACCATCGACAGACTGTTCGCCTTCGGCTGACATGAGGATGATGCCGCAATTGGGAATGCGGTCTTGGAGCCAGTGGGCAAATGCAATGCCAGCGTGGTCACTGCGCTGAATGTCTTGTGTGAGATGGATGTCCACAAAAGCGGATGTGATAGTCTGAAAACCCGGTGATTCTAACATCTTGTTGACCAAACCCTTGGCCTCACTTGCCGATGCCGCAGGGACTACCTCATACCCGTTGTTGGCCAGAAAATCCTTGGCTGGCAGCAGGGTCCCTTCCCTATCATCGTCAACGATGAGGATGGCGCCTTGGTTAGCCAGGGGAATCATGTCCGCATCGGTCAGCACGGATGACGGGGAAGCCGCTTCGAGGGCGGCTGGCAAGGCTGCTCCACCATCGAAACCCAAGTGCTCGAATACATCCTCTAGGTTCTCTGCTAAGCGGTTAAGATAGGCCACGGGATCGAGGTCTACGATCACCGTGTCATCCCCGACGCCTCTGTACTCGAAGCCGGAGATGCATCCAAGGACAGTGTCAGCGGCACAAAGTTCGTATTCTGGATAGTTTTCGCGCCAGAAATCGTCATCATCGACACTTATTCGCCGAACCATCTCTAATGTCACAGGCCGCTTCTCGTCCAGTTGTTTCATGGGGAGAAGTCCACGTTCTTGTACAAGGCCGCGAACTGCGCGTTTGCGGCACCGTCCACCGACGCCTTCTGACAGATCACCGAAGGCATAGACGTTGCTTGTCGCGTCCCGGACCACCAGTTTCTTTGTCTGTCCCAGTCGGTAGGTCAGGAAACCCTTGAGATGCGAGTGTCGCAGAAGAGGGCGGCGCTCGGCCTTAAGTGGCCGATCCGACACCTCCGGCTCGGAACACAAAACCAAGATACTTGGGTCGCATTTGAAGTAGGCCTGAACATCCGCGTCTGAGTCGGCGTTAAGGATGGCTGGGGCCTCGATCTCTCTTCGGTCCAAAGCGGCTTCCCGACCGTCTGACAGCTCCAGCAGAACTACTGCGGCGTGAAGACTCTTGAAGTTAGCCTGTATCAAGTTCATCGAGTGACCACACTCATAGAATAACGTTTGTCGGACGCCATGGGATCTGTCATGGAATGGATATGAATGGATGGATACGAAATCGCTTTTCTAGCGGTGCGGGTACACACCCGTTTAGACCGCCCGTAACCATTCCTGAAACATCGTTTTCATGGTTGTGATCATGTGAAAATCCGTCATGAAGGTCAAGAGCGTTATAAGCCAGCTTTTGAATCGTTGCGGCTGGTCTGATTACTGAAACGAGCCTGTTTTACTGTAAACGGGGTCGAACAGAGACTAACCCATCCCGCAGCGAGTGCTCAACCGTTCTCGTAAGCTATGATCATGTCCAAGTTATATAGATCCATCTGACGAACTCCGCCGTCAGCGGCAACCTGTGCATTTTTTGCACAGGTTGACAGGAGGTCCAACTCCTTGGTTCCGTAGATATTGGGGGAATCCGTGGTCTATCCACGTCAAGTCGTTGCGCCGCATAGCAATACACATTATATCAACTTGATTACGGACCTTAAAGGCCTGTTTTGACCCCTGAAGACGAGCCATAAGAAGCGCCTGCTTCATGAACAGTCCAGGTTGACAAGCCGGGCGAGGCACCCACTTCCGCATAAGTGAATTTCCTACGGCTCACATAGATAGAGCCCACTCGCTCGATGAACTGAAGATTTCCGACGGCCA
>JBAWZF010000073.1 GCA_037143175.1 bacterium | reverse complement strand
CAAGGGACCGGAAACCCCTCACCCTAGCCCTCTCCCTCAAGGGGAGAGGGAATGGTGGAGTGATCAAACTAACTTAGTCGTTAACTTAGTCGCTAACTTCGTCGGACTGGAATCGACAAAGTTAGCGATTAAGTTAGCGACGAAGTATGAGTGTCAGGAGGAGTCGAGTAAGTGGATCGGTTAAGGGTATCCGGTTAAGGGTATTCGGTTAAGTGTACGAGAAAGTGTGGCACGTACACTTAAACGCAACACTTAACCGGATACGCTTAAACAACCGAACTCTTCCTTTTGGTTCTGGAGATGACGGGATGTCTTGTATATGATTAAATTTAGTGCATCAAGAATGGAGACATGTAGATGAATAATAGGGAACGGACTCTGGCGGTATTACGGTATCAATCTTACGACAGGTTGCCTGTCGTGCACTTCGGCTTCTGGGGCGAGACCTTGGACAAGTGGGTCGCTGAAGGGCATTTAACAGCGGTCGATGTGAAGGGCTCCGGCGACGGCAACGACGTCGAGCGCCGGTTGACCACCAAGTTAGGCTTCGACTTCAACTGGCAGACTATGTTCTACACGAAAGGCGGACCGCTACCGGCTTTCGAGGCGAAAGTCATTGCCGAATTTCCTGATGGGAGCCGGCATGTGCTTGATGGCGATGGGGTGGTCACGGTGCAGAGCCCCGGTGCAGGGAGCATTCCTGCCGAAATTGACCACCTTCTGAAAGACCGCGCGTCATGGGAGGAGCACTACAAGTGGCGCTATCAGTGGTCGGAGAAGCGGGTTGACCTGGCCTTGTTGGAGCAACTCAAGACACAGAAACGGGATAACCCGATTGGCCTCCACTGCGGCAGCCTGATGGGCCATATCCGCAGCGTGCTGGGGGTTGAGGGGCTGAGTTATCTCTACGTGGACGACGAGCCGCTCTACCGCGAGATCATTGATACGGTGGCGGATACCTGCTACCGCAACGTCGAACTGGCCTTGAAGCTCGGAGTGGGGGCCGGGTTCGACTTCGCGCACTTCTGGGAGGACATCTGCTACAAGAACGGGCCGCTGGTCAGTCCGGACGTCTTCCGCGAGTGCGTGGGGCCGCATTACAAGCGCATCACGGATCTGGTCAAACGGCACGGTATTGACATCGTCTCGTTGGACTGCGACGGCTGGATTGACTCCTTGATCCCCATCTGGTTCGAGAACGGCGTCAACACCATGTTCCCGATCGAGGTCGGCACGTGGGATGCGTGCATCGCGCCATGGCGCAAGCAGTATGGCAAGGAACTGCGTGGCGTGGGCGGCATGAACAAGACGGTCTTTGCCCATGACAAGGCGGCGGTGGATGCGGAGATCGAACGGCTACGCCCGCTGATTGAGTTGGGTGGCTACATTCCCTGTCCCGACCACCGCATCGCGCCCGACGCCAAGTTTGAAAACGTTTGCTATTACACCGAACAAATGCGCAAGATTTTCGGCTAAGGAGACATAGGATGGCACAGGTAATGGTGGAGACGCTTGATGTGTCCGGGGTTTTGCCGCCGGGCTGTTTGTATGCCCGCGGGCGGTTCGCGTTCGATCTCAAGGCCCTGCCGCCGGAAGGGCGGCTGCGGATAGCGGCGCGGCAATGGGGACGGGTGTGGCTCAATGGCGTGCCGTTGGGCCAGCTCTATGTCCACAGCCATGATGACGAATGGCGCTACCTGGAGTTTGACCTCCTGCCGCATCTGCGCGTTGGGCGCAATGTGGTGGGCGTGCTGCTGCATAGCTGGGGGGCACCCGGAATCCATATCCCCGGGACGCCACCGCCACAGCCGGTCTGGCTGCGCGCCGAAGGGCATGTCGGCGGAGTTGATTTGTCCACTGTCGCCGGCTGGTGCTTTGCCCCGGCGGACGAATTCCTGCCCGCGCCGCGTCATAATGACTTGATTGGCCACGAGGAGCTTCGCGACTTCCGACGGGAGGAGCCGGACTGGCTGCTGGCTTCCTACGATGACAGTGCCTGGCGCCCAGCCTCGCCCTGTCGGCAGGCCCCGGCCAGGTTCCTTCCCGCGCCGCACCGGCTGCTGCGCGAGGAGAGCCATGTCCCGACCCGGATCGTCGAGCAGGGCGGGTATTGTCCGGCTTGGGCGGCCCAGTCGTTCCCGCCCTCGCCAAGCCATGCCTGGTGGCGGATTTGCCCGGCGCCATCGCCCCGGCCGTTGCACTTCTTCCATGGATACCGTCTGGGCTCCAGATTGCTGGTGGATGGGCAGGAACAGGAATTGCCTTTGTTCCCCCGCATGGAGTGGGCCATCATTTATGGCTCAGTCGTTTTGGAAGCCTCGGGGAATGCCCATGAAATCCAAGGCTCCTTCCCGAAGCAACCGGAATTGCCCTATGCCGCGCCGATTTTGCCGCTCGCTTTCGGGTGGGCGCAAGTGCCGGAGGGCGGTGACCGTATCGAATGGGCGGTATCGCCCGAGGGGCCGTGGACGGAGGGGCGCCTTGAGCCCGACCGGGAACACCAGTTGATGCTCGACCGGATCGAGCCCCGGCGGCTCTGCAGACTCGGGACGGACGGCGTGGTGGATCTGAGCGTGGCCGACGAGACTGTGGCCTTGGTTTTTGAGTTCCCCCGGAGCATCACGATGCTGCCGGTGCTCGAGTTCGCCGACGCCAGCGCTGGGGTTGAGGTCGAACTGGTCTACAGTGAGCGGCTGAGTCCCATGCCCGGCCTCCGTTTCCCGGCCGTGTACCGGGACCGCGCGATTCTGCGTGCCGGGCCGCAAACCTGGGACGTGGCGCTGCAATACAAGTCTGCCCGCTATCTGGAGGTGATCATCCGCGCACCCGGCGGCTTTGCCCGGTTGCGGCGCGTAGCGGCGGTTTATCGTCATTACGACTACGAGGAAACGGGACGGTTCGAGAGTAGCGAGCCGCGGCTGAATGCCATCTGGGAGATCTGCCGGAACACCATGGAGGCCGGTTCGCAGGATTTCATCATGGACGGTCCATGGCGCGAGCAGTTGCTGTATATCGGCGACAACATTGTGCACAACCAGGCGGCCTATCATCTATACAGCAACCTTGAAATCATCCGCTGGCAGCACGAGCTTTATGCCCAGGGCCAGATGTCGGACGGGATTTTCCAGCCGAACCAGCCCTGCCGCACGCCGCCCGATCAATACCGGTTGCTGGACCAGACGATTCTCTGGCCCATTCAACTGGAGCATCACTGGCAGCACACGGCCGACCGGGAGTTCATCGGCGGACTGCTTCCCAATGTGGTGCGTCTGCTGGAGGGTTTCCAGAGTCTCTTCGGGGGTGGCGCGGGCGGGGATCTGCGTCTGCGAGGTCTGACCGGGTGGAACTGGGTGGATCATCCGGGGTTGCTCGATGGTTGCGACATGCGCTCGATCCGGCACGATGGCATTCCCTCCGCGATCAATATGCTCTACCTGATGGCGCTGCGGTCCGCGGCGCGGTTATTGCGCGAATGCGGGGGGGCGCCTGGGGAACTTGAACAAGCCGGACAATTCGACAGGGTGGGGCAGAAGTTGGCCGCGGCCCTGCGGGAGCACCACTGGGATGGAGGCCGCAAGGTCTATGCCGACTGCGTGGTGGAGGGGCGGCCGTCGCCCGAGGTCAGCCTGCATGTCAACCTGCTGGCGATTCTGGCGGGCCTCGCCGAGGCCCCGGCGGAACTTCTGGCACGGACCTGGAAGCAGTCAGGTGTGTTACAGCCCTGCGGGGTCTTCTTCCACATCCATCTGCTGGAGGTGTTGCACCGTCTGGGTGAACGGGAAGCGGTGCTCCGGGAGATTCGGCAGCAATGGGGCGCATTCCTGGATGCCGGCCTGACGACCACGCCGGAATTTACGATGCTCAACGACGACTGGTGGTCGAGTGTCGGGCATCCGTGGGGCGCGTCGCCGGTTGTCTACCTGATCCGGACCATCGCGGGTCTCTCCCCGCTGGAGCCGGGCTGGAGCCGGGTGGCGGTCAATCCGTTCCTGGGGGATTTGCGCAAGGTGCGGATAACAGTGCCGACGCCGAGAGGGCTGATTGAGGCGGAGTATAGCCGGACCGAAAGCGGAGTGGCAGGTCGGATTACCGTGCCAAACGGCGTACAGGTGCAGATCATGGATCCCAAACGGATGCTGTTGGAAATCCTTCGTCGCTAACTTAATCACTCTTGTATTGACGGAAGGGCGATCTGGTCATAAATTGACCGTATAACTATTATCATAATAATGGATCGACTGAATGGAATAGATGATATGAATACACTCGTTTTGAATAGTCCTCTCTTTGCCGACTGGGCGGAGCAGTATGTCCGGTTGTATCTTGCCGGGGTCAAGCCGGGAACGGCCATGGGTCTGACCGTAAATGGCAGGCCGGCTGAGTTTCAGTACACTGGCGCCGTCACCCGGAATGGCGCGGAGATTCTGGTTAAGCTCGGCTTTGCCAAGGGGGAGAAGAAGGAATTGATGACAGTGGGCGGTGGGCAGTGGGCAGTGGGCAGTGCGCAAAATCAGAAAAGGATAGAGATTTCAATGCGTGAAGGTGTGGCCGTCGGCGTGCCTGGCCGGGAAGTTCGTATTCCAGCACTGTTTACTGTCAACTGCCCACTGCCCACTCTGCCCCCCGCTATTCCCGGGCCGTTTGCGGGATTTGCGGGAAGGGCGATGACCAGTGAGATCCGGTGCGAGGCGGCTTTCGAAGGGGCGAGCCTGGCGCAGACGAATGATGGCGCGCTGTTCACCGATTACGAACTGCAGTATCGGTTCGCCGAAAACCGTCGCTACACCTTGAACTTCCGCTGTTACAAGCACGACTCGTATATCGAGGTGTGCGAGACGTTCTCCCTGGGTATGAATGCGGAACTGGTGTGGACGCTGAATCCTGCGAAGCAGTTCACGCACATCATCAGCCGCGATAGCTTCGAGGGGGATAGTCAGCCCACCGTTGAGCCGCTTGGAGCCGAACATCCGCGCGACGTGCTCTGTCGCCTGCAAATGCCGGTCCTGACCGAATACTTCATTCCCAACAACCGCGGCTGGTTCTGCTTCTTCGACGAGCGCAATGAAAGTCGCGGGATGGTCGGCATTCTCGGCCTCTACGGTGCCAAGTGGGAAGAGCCCGTCACCAACATGCCCGAGTTATTGGACAAGGGCGGCACGGTGGAATGGCACTCCTCGCTCGCCAGTGGGAAGCGGTATTGGTTGCTGTATGCGGGGGCGGTGGAGAAAGGGTATCAGCAGGCAGTGGGCAGTGGGCAGTGGGCAGCGGGCAGTGGACCCACTCCGCATTCCGGACTCCGTACTTCGGCTGATGGGCGGTTCGTATTCCACCGGTTGCATGCTGAATTCAATTCGTTGAGGCTGGATGAACATCTGGATCTGGCCGGGGAGGGGAATTTCGATGATTCCTGTGCCACGGCGCCGGGCGTGTTCGCGGTGGGCGATTACCATGCGGCGGCGCGGCAGCGGCTTCAGGAATACCCCTGCCTCGGGCAGGTTCTGCCGTCGCCCGAAGCCTGGATGCAGGCCAACGGCAGCATGCATTTGTCCAGCTATCGTTATCTGCTGGAGCCGACACCGGAGAACGCGCAGGCGCTCTATGGCCACTTGATCGGCCGTTTTGAACGATGGGTGCGGCAGTTCCAGGGCTACCGCACAGGCGAGAACGATTACATGAAGAATGTGATCGGCTTCTCCCGCTACCTGCGCGGCATGCTGCTTGGCTACGAGCAACTCCGCCGGGATGGGGTGTTGTCCGATGAGCAGGTCCGGCAGTTAAATGCCTATTTCTCCTTTGCCGCCCGCCGTATCCTTGACGAAGGGCGCTGGCCCCACTCGCGCACCATGCTGCATCCGGATCATCCCGAGTCGAGCCGAGACTTCTACACCTACGGCGGCGAACACAAGCCGGACCGGCTGGCGTGGACGAACTCGCTGCCCAATTTTCAGGGTGATCCAATGTGCGCTCTGGCGCACCTGTCGGCAGTCTTCAAGGATCATCCCGACGCCAACATGTGGCGGCGTTTCGCCCTTGACGACATCGATCGCCAGCTCGACGCCTATTGTGGTAAGAGCGGGGCGTGGGAGGAATCCATCAACTATGCGCTCTATACCTTCTCCTACCTCATCATCACCTTCAAGGCGGTGAAGGAACGCTGGGGGCTCGACTATTTCAACGATGAACGCGTGCGGCGGTTTGTCGGCTGGCTCTGCCACTTCTTTGGGCCGTATGACAAACGCTTCGACGCCTACACCTGGCCGGGCATCGGCAACGCCGTGGTGCCGCAGAATCAGGCCGAGTACCTGTTGTGCTACGCGGCCGAATTGAAGGATGACGATCCGCTCAAGAAGGACTGCCTCGCCATCTGGCAACTCTGCGCCGAAAAGTGTCGCCCGGGTGAGCACTATCCGGTCGTGATGGCCGCGATGGCTCCTCTTCACGCTTCACGCTTCACGTCTCACATCTCACCCTTCACGAGTGAGGTCATGGACGAAGTGGGGGTGGCCTTGCGGGATCGGCATACGCAGCCCGACGAAAGTTACCTTTTCCAGAAGATCGGTTTCGCCAAGGATCATTACGAGGCCGATGAGACGGCGTTCAACTGGTACGCCAAAGGCACGCCGCTGTGCATGGACTACGGCACCTATACGGGGGATGTGGGTGTGGGCGGAGCGCATAACGTGGTCGAGATTCCCGACGAGGATGGCCTGCGGCGCGGCTACCTGGCAGATCACCTGTTCACCCCGGCACTGGACTACACCCGCTGTGAGGTGCCGGTGACGCTCAAGTTACTCTGGGGCAAGGTACGCAGTTTCGCCGAGGTTGAAAACAAGGACGGTAAGATTGATCGCACCAAGACGCCGTATTTCTATATCGGCGACAAGAATCCGGTTGGCCCGAAGACCTGGAAGGTTCGGCAGCTGCTGTTCGTTAAACCCGATTACACCGTGCTTTTTGACCGCGTGTATGGCCGGATACCGCACCGCTACAATCTGCATTTTACCGGCACCGATATTCGGCGCGAGGGGCAGTGCATCACGGCGAAAGGCCGCTTCGACCTCGATCTGTTGGCCTATGTCCAGCATCCGGCGGAGTTCGAGATGGAGACGGGGGAGTTGATTCCGAACCATCCCGACAAGCGGCATTCCCAGCACTACTTCCGGCTATACAACAAGGCCGACGGCATCTACCGGACGATCCTGTTTGCCCGGGAACGCGGGCGAGACGTCCATATTGAGTCGTGCGGTTGCAGCGGCATGAAGGTGGTCACGCCGGACTACACCGACTATGTCTGGCTCCATAACGATGTGGTGGACGAAAGGTGGACGCCGACGTCCCCGGCGGCGTCAGACGGTGGCAAGGACAGTGCGATCCATTTCATCGGTCGTGCCGGTTGGATCCGTCGCACGAAGGATGGGCGCATTCAGGTGTGCCTTGCGGATGGGGAATTAATCCAGGCGTTTGGCCTGCGCTTTGAAGGGCGGGGTCCCTGGAGTTACGACGGTGAAGGAGTTGGGCGGGTTCAGCTCAATGGCGGCGCCCCCAGGGTGGTACAGATTTCAAAGGTGAAAATATCATGCACACCAAGTCATGAGGCGTTGATACCCAATGTTCCTTCCGAGAATGTTCTGAAACCATCAGAATAATGAAGAAAAACTTCTGGTTGTGGGTGGGGTTGATCGTGCTACCATGGACGGTGCTGGCGTCATCTTTGCCGGATTGGCAGGTCATGAGATCCCCGCATTTTCTGGTCATGCATCGCGGTGACGAGGCCTTCTCCAAAAGTGTTTCGGATAAAGCTGAGTCTTATTATACCGCTATTGCAGTGGATCTGGGTTTTACGCGGTATCAAAATTTCTGGGTGTGGGATAACCGGGTGAAGATTTTGATCTACCCGACGGCCCAGATGTTTACTGAGGCCTGCCAGGCTCCGGTCTGGGCTGTCGGGCGGGCCAGTTATTCCCGGCACGAGATTGCCAGTTACCAGCAAAGCGGGGGTGGTTTTTTGAATTCACTGCTCCCGCATGAACTGTCGCATCTAATCCTCTCCGATTATATTGGCCATGACCGCGTACCCTTGTGGCTGACCGAGGGGTTTGCACAATGGGAACAGGAAGGCCGGAAATCGGTCGGCTTTGCGTCGGGCCAAGGATTTAAGTTAAAAGATCTGGTGGTCGCAGACATTCGGCAGGATTCCGATTCGCAACGAGTGGCAATATTCTATGCGCAATCTGCCAGTTTGGTGGGATTTATGATTAGTACTTATGGGGGGACCTCCTTCGGCTCTTTCTGTAAAGCTTTGCGTGACGGAAAGACAGTTGAAGCGGCGCTTACGGCCACGTATTCATCCGACATTCCCTCCCTGGATGTACTAGAACAGCAATGGATCAAATCATTGCGATGAGAGGGGGATTAGGGCCTCTTTACCGCTGGCAAGATGCCTGCTATTATCCTGTGAAATAAAACCTGTCCACTTATTCTGTTTTGTAAGGATCGTTTATGGAGCGAGACGAAAAAAGTGATCGGAAAGAAAGATTTGATCGGGCGGAGCTCGTGATCTGGGTCGGCTTCTGGATCAATGCGTTTTTGATGGTGATGAAGCTGGCGGCTGGTTGGTTCGGGAAGTCTGAGGCGGTGTTTGCAGATGGTCTGGAGAGCATGTGTGATTTTTTTGCGATCACCTCGGCTATGGTGGCCTTGCGGATGGGGCGAAAGCATTATGATCAGCAGCATCCTTACGGGCACGGCAAGGCCGAGAGTATTTCCGCCATTTTGGTAGGGTTGTTAATTCTGGCGACGGGTTTTGGGATTGTTTGGAAAGCCGCTGATGCGGTTTTGAATCATGCGCTTGAGACCCCCGCCATGATGGCCGTCATTGCCGCGGCCCTTACCATTGTCATTAAAGAAGGGCTGTGCCGCTATACTTTGTGCATCGCAGGTAACCTTGGAAGTCCCTCCGTAATGGCTGTGGCCAAGGATCATCGCAAGGATGCCATCACCTCCATCGCCACACTCATTGGTGTGACGGGTGCCTTTCTTGGTTTCAGGATTATGGATCCCCTTGCGGCCGCCCTCTCGGCCGTGTTTATTGTTCGGATCGGTTGGCAGACGCTACGTCCTGCAGTGGAAGATTTGATGGATGCCTCGTTGCCGCCGGAGTTGTTGGCGGAAATGAGCCGGACGGCTGCCGGTGTTGACGGGGTGGCCGGAATTCATGAAATCCGCGGGCGCCGCTCCGGCCAATATGTGATTGTGGATTTGAAGCTGGAAATGGATCCATTAATGACGGTCAAGCAGTCCCATGATATTGCCGCCAGCGTTAAAAGTCATTTATTTGGCCAGTTTCCGAACATCGGGGACGTGATGATTCACATCAATCCCCGTGATGAAGCGCATGAAGATCTGACTCGTTTGTAATGAAGACAGAATTCAATAATCAGGATTCTGTTGACTGCCCGCTGTCGCCTGCCTGCTGGTTACTGTCTTCCGAGTTCTGACTGCTGGCCTTCGCCGGTCCGGTTGAGACAATCACTTGTGAGGCGCGAAGGAGGTAGGTGCCGAGTTTATAGCCCTTACGCGTCTCGTCGATGATGACGCCTTCAGGGTGTTCCTCGGAGGCAATTTGGGTGACACATTCATGGTAATTTGGATCAAAAGCCTGATCCTTGGTCTCGATTGGGGTCACGCCGGCTTTTTCAAGGTTTGTTTGAAATTGTTTCAGGATGCCTTCAAAGCCCTCGAGGACGCTATGTTTGATGTGATGGTGGCGGGCTGCTTCCAGACCCATTTCGAGATGATCCACGATGGGGAGCAGGTCGTGAAGAAGTTTTTCTGCCGCCCGACGTGACATGTCTTCGCGATCCCGCAGGGTGCGCTTGCGGAAGTTATCAAAATCAGCTTGCAGGCGTAGGAGGCGATCCTTCAGCGTGGCAATTTCCTGATCTTTAGGCTCGATGGCCGGTGATTCGACGACGGGTTCGACAACAGGCGTCAATACAGGGGTGGGCTCTTCCGCAGCGGGCTGAGGCAACTCGTGTTCTGGATGGTTTTTCTTACTCATAGCGTCTTTTACTTCTATAAATGGGCGGGGAGAGACTTGATTCAATTACTTTCACTTCGGAATGAATATAACCAAAGTAGACCGGAATGGGCAAGCATAGAGGCAGGCGCAAGATGAGCACCGTTTACGAAAATGGTTTTGCCATCCGGGAATTGACCAACCTGTCCGGTTACTATGTTCAGACTTCCTGTTATGTTGAGCTCAACATAACAGGAAGTCTGAAATTTAGGAAGTGCTGTGGGATAAACGATATATCATTGCCGCATCCATTTGATCCCTGAAGAAATGGGGATATTCAACCAATCTTGTTCGGCAAAGATGATTGACTGAAAACGCGGTGCGGTTTCACGATCCAGATCATTCAAAAGATTACCAGAGGTGACATTATGAGAACACATTACGACTTCTCGAAAATGAAGGGGCGAAAAAATCCCTATATCGGCCGCTTGAAACAACCAATTACCATCCGGTTGGATAAGGATACGGTATCCTACTTCAAGGGACTCGCGACTGAGTTGGGAATGCCATACCAGAACCTGATCAATCTCTACCTCCGGGATTGCGCCTTCAGTCACAAAAAACTTGAACTGAAATGGGCATGTCGAATAAAACCCAATAAACCAGTTAAAACCCCAATAAAACCTGCGTTATAGAGGGGTTATGGGCGGGGGGGGACTTGAACCCCCAAGCCTTGCGGCACAAGATCCTAAGTCTTGCGTGTCTGCCAATTTCACCACTCGCCC
>JBAWZF010000072.1 GCA_037143175.1 bacterium | reverse complement strand
CGGCTCACATAGATAGAGCCCACTCGCTCGATGAACTGAAGATTTCCGACGGCCAGAGCTTCCGTCCATTCTGCCTGCCGAGCCAGAGCTCGTCGCCTGATGGTCTCCTCAATCCCCTCCTCATGCACGCGGCGGTAATCTTCAAGGCTCGACATCCCCAGGCTCTCAAGCAGCCGATCGAAATCAAGAATCCGGTATCTCAGGCGCTTCCCTGCCAACTCGTCATAGCCACACCACCGCCACAACGCAGGATGAGCCACTACTCCGGCACGGACCATATTCAGATCCACATATCGAAGACAGTGGAGCAGATGCTGCCCATCCTGAATGATGGTGCATTGATAGGGGTGTTCCCAAACCGCTCCCTCCTCCCCTTTCCGCCGATTCCTATGCGCCGCGAATGCTCCCGACACCAACTGCATCATCCGCCCCACCCGCTCCGGATCATCAACATGGACCACCAAGTGAACATGATTGCTTGTGATGCAGAATCCGTAAACAGGTATGCGATAGCGATGGACCGCCACTCTCAGCCATTCACGATAGACCTCACGATCACGCGCGAACTTCAGCAGGAATCGCCGATCATGACACCGGTGCGTCAGGTGAAAGGTATACCCTCTCCTAAGATATCGAGAAGCCCTGGGCATAGCGCCCATGACTCTGCCACACACTATACGTTCGTTAAAGCTATATTTTAGATAGCAAAAGCGGCTTTTAAACCACTTTTCCGCCCCATTTTCAGACACAACCGATTAACATCTAAGCACTTACTGTGGATAGACCACGCCCCCCCCCTCACCCCCGCCTGTACGGCCATCGACAGGACCTGGTCGATTGTACTACCTGCCGCGTGGGTGTGGAAATAGCCAACATCCGATACAATCACCAGCTTACCTTTTGCGCGCGAGATGCTCACGTTCAATAGATGGGGAGCGCTACTGGCACCCTTACGGCCTGCCAGCAAGACCCCGGGCATTTCCGGCAAGGTGTCGACGGTATCCATAATGACCATATCCCGCTCGTTCCCCTGGAACCGATGCACCGTCCGGCATTCAACGATATCACCGGGGATCCCCGATCCCGCCAGTAATCCTGAAATGAGGCGTGATTGCTGGGCGTAGGGCGTTATGATGGCAATAGATTCAACACCGTCACGAAAAGCTTCCGTAGCCAGACGTACGCACAGCTCGGCGGTCAGCTTGTTGGACCGGGAGTAACTGCCCTCTGATCTACTGCACTGAGTTGTCCCCTCAGTATCAACAACGACCAGCGCCTGGCCCGGATAGGGATGACAGGCGGCAATGGTACTCCTGGATGAGGTACTTTGATCGCTCACCAGTCTGCCGCCATAAAACAACTCACTGACAAGCGAGCCGATCGCGGGGTGCATCCGGTATTGGGTATCGAGCATCACCACGACCTTACTGAGATCAGGGTCCGGCACCGTTACGTCAAAAATATTGCGCCCCATTGCCTGCTGCGCATAACGATCCCTGGCCACTACAATCGGGGGCAACTGTCTGGGGTCACCCACCGCGATGATCTTCTTTGCCGCTAACCCTGCGCAATAGAACAGTGTTGGTAGAACCGCCATCCCGGCTTCTTCTACAATTACTACGTCGAACTGCTGCGCCATCAGCAGCTTACTGATATACATGTTCGTCATAGTGGCCAGCACCACGCGCGCGTTATTCATAACCGCCTGCTCTTTTCCGGCAAGTTTCGTAGAAACAGCATGGATTTTTGCCTGATAGAGCGTATTGGCCCTGACGAGTCTACGGCGCCGGCAATTAATGAAGGCCTGCTTTCGGGTAGGACTCATTCTGAGGATATGATGAAGCAGCCGATATTTGACGATACCGGAGATATCGCCAACATGCAGGGGATCGTCGGGAAGCAGGTCGAACATATCCAACTGGTGCCCACCCACCGCCCCTTTGAGCTTCCTGAGTGCTTTATCGCATTCTTGGATCTGCCCCACGACCGGTTGGCCGTGGGCTTTCAACCTGTCGAGTTGTTTGCGCAATGCCTCATTCTGCGCCTTGATGACCTCGCCCAAGCTTGCCCCATAGGTCTCGGCACTAGTCTGGCCGACACGAATGATCTGACCAGCCTTCATACAATCCTGTGCCGCAAGATTTGTGGCCAGTACGGCCAACGCCTGATCAATGGCCGCATTGGTGGTAGAGGTGAGCAGGATGCGATGTCCTTGCGCCATGAGCTGCATCACGATATGGCTGATGGTACGCGTTTTACCCGTCCCCGGAGGACCCCAGATGAAGGCCAGATTCGAGTCACAACATAACTGTACTGCTTGGCACTGGCTCCCATTCAGGTCAGGGGCTTGGAAGACAGATGGCGAGCTTTGCATTACAGGCGGGAGCTTGCCGAACAAGGTCAGCGCACTCGTGGCATGGAAATCAGGGGAGGCCGGCAGGGATTCCAGCGTATGCAGAAGCCGCTCATAGAGGAACCACGGGTAAATAACCAAAGTCCAGGATGAAGAACTCTGAGGGATTTCTGTTTCGCTCCGCAGAGTCAGCTGATCCCCCTCTATTGCGGCAATGGTAACCAGTATTTCGCCCTCATCATGAGCCAGCGTACATTCGCCATTAAGGACCAGTTTGTCGGCGGAGGCCGCTGCCGTGACGTCATATAGCCTATAGGCACTGTTCAGGGGTGTGGCGGTTTCGATGGGAGTGCTGACCGGCACCTCGAATGGCCCCAACTGCTCCCGCATGGACTCCATCTCCATCCGTACAGCCTTCTGAAAGCTGTCCACGAATTGTTGAACTATTTCCTGCATAAGACCTTATAACGACATCTGGTTCATATTGAGCCAGTGATTGACCACCATCCTCGTGGCCTGTGTGCAGCCAGAATTCCTGTGCATCTGCAGCTCTCCGATCTGCCAGCAACCACCTCGCTTCACAATGGAGAGCGTATGCCGATCCGGGGCCAGTACCCGGTAAATATAGATCTCTCCGCTCAGCACTTTCTCTGCATAGGTCCGGCCACGCCCGACACAATTGTTCTGGGTGTCGGACTCCCTTTTCAACTCAGCATAGGACTCCAGCGGAACAATCGTCTCCGTGCCCGGAATGGGCGGAGGAGGGAATCGTGCCGGCCTGATTTTTCGCTTTTCTTCCGCGATACGACGGGCAATTCCGTTAATCCGGTTCAAAATCTCCTGCTGCTTCCGGGCAAGATATTCCTGATGCAACTGTTCAATCCGGGTATGACATGTCTCGACATCACGCCTGGAACGGAACGGCCGCAATCGATTCGTGGCATCCATTTCATGCGCCACCGTCAGGATATCGCAAAGCATATCCCCGGTAGGGGCCGCCATCTGCTCATCAGGCGACTCCACCACCTCATAGAGCAACTTAGATGTCAATAAATGCGCCCCACCGGGTTGACCGGCCAGAAAAATAACACCCGTGGTGAGCGTTGGAAGATGGGCAAAAATCTTCAGGGTTTTAAGTGAGGTCGTGCATTGCCTCAGTTTCCGGATCAAGCCAGGATGGACGATATCCACCGGCACTTTCTTGAAGAGTTTAACCATGGCCTCCGTTGCGGGGAACCCCAGTGTCCCCAGAATCTCACGTTGTTTAAGGCGGCTATACCGGACGGCCCGGGTTATCGTGACTTCCGGGGCGGGGCTCCCCTTAAACTGCTCATTATTAGCCAGCGCATAGGCCAGGACCGGATTAGCTTTCGCCAGATCCCGTGCCGGGATAGACCGTTTAAGGAGCCGCATCAATGGCCACTGGTAACAGTTAAAGGGTTCAACGGCTTCCGCAAGCATGACAGGTAATTCGGCACGAAAAGCATGGAAAGCTTCATACTTATCCTGCAACAGGACCTTATCGGATTCCGGGATATCCGATGGCAGCGCGTTTGAAGGGGCCAGGATCCGGAACTCCGGCTCAAAAGGATGCCATTTCCCCGAGGCCAGCTGAACATGCGCCTCCGGAACCGGGAACCACTGCAATCTCACCCGCCCCCCGCTCGGACCAGTCAAGAATAGCGAGTTATCGATGAACTCAAATTGTTTCGCACTTGGGGCCATCAGACCTTCTCCACCGTCGCACTGAGGCCAAGGCCCCGCAACTGATCCCGGTGCTGGATGGCAGGGGTTTCGGCTTCCACCTCGGCGATGGAACGTCCGCGCCGATGGGCTTCCATCATGATTTTCACCGCCATGTCCTTCCCATGCCCAAACACCTGAATGAGGCATCTTGCAACATGCCCGCCCTCATTGTGGTCATCATTATGGAGAACAACCTGACAGATATCTTCCGTTGCAGGGGTGGACTGGTCATGGCTTGCTGGGACTTTCGTTTTCCCTGGTCGCACCCTCGGCGCCTTCACGGGCGCCTGGGTAGCAGCAAAAAGTAAAACAGCATTCATGAATACACCTTTTAGTCTTCGTGCCAAAAAACACAACTGATCCTTTTTAACCGATGGCACATCCCGCCCAAAATGAATATGTGTTTAACACAGGGGGGTGGACAAATAGCGTCCGGGGGAGGGTTTCACCACTAATAGATGAAATTCAGGGAAGAGTTTGAACAGCCGCCTACGGTACTCCAGCGGACATATCGACTCCCATGGGAGCTCGCATAAGCCCATTCGGCAGGCTCAGGGCAGTCTCGCGAGGGATAAGACAATGTGGTATAAATTTTCCCCACGACTACAGGCCTCTGGCGTAGCCACGTTCTCTTTTGTTCCCATTTTAGGGACAACCACAAACCCATACATTACCCGATTGCATCTTAACAAGAGCAAAAGTACCCCAAGGGCCGCTCAGGGAGTTGTGAAATTCGCAATTCAACTATATAGGCAAACCTCACACTGATTGAGGAAGCTAGATATGCCGCAACCACAACAGAAACCGACGCAACCACGACTCCGGCTTTTCCGCAAAACCAGCTCCAACAAGCGTTAATAACTCCGGACCAATAGAATTCTTGACCAACACTTCAGCCTGACGGTCACCGATTAACAGTGCTGTAGCTAGTTTTCTACTTATGCGAGCCCGGTTCGCTGTCGCATTTGTGTTACTATATAGTGCGTCTGGATGATCAAGCACAGCTTCGTCAACTGCCAGCCAAACAAGGTTCTCTATCCTGTCCTTCTTCGCTACCCATGCCATGGGGTGATTGCGCCATGTAGATAATCGAACATAGTCCTCTAGTCCCTTCCGTTTATCAAGATCACGGGATAGACGATTCGACCCGGGCCGATGGTCTATACGTCGAAGTTCGAGTTCTTGCCAACTAAGCAGTCCATTCTTCATGATTGAATCGACATTTGAAGCATCGGTGAAATGGTATAATTTCATTTCAATTCTCCAATTTACAAATATCAGAGCAGGAAAGTTCGTGGTGCTGGGCAAAGGATGTCCCGTCGATCCATTCAGGAAGAGATCTCATTGTCTCAATGTAGAAAGCGCGATCCTTAAGAATGGCATCCAATTGTCCCGCACGCGACAAAGCAACAAATAGAGCAGCGGAAAAGGCCTGACAGTTGATAGATCTCTTGGGATTGAACTCGATATCTGTAAACGCATCGTATTTAAGAATGGATGAGGCAAGAGGTGGATTGCGAAACAGAAAGTTTAAGTATATCCAGTCATAAAAAATGGTCTTCGGCCGTGTGGGCCAAATTTTCCCGTAGAAATTGAAAGCCTTTAGAGGACCATACATTTTATCCTTAAAAAAGCCCTTTGCATCGCGGGCAACGGCGCCGTAAAGTGCATGAAAGGGACCCGCATCACGAAAGACCTTGCTGCCTTGAAAAGCAGACTCCACAGACACAGTCCGTCCGGATGGATCCCGAAAACTTAAATTAAAAGCACTTAAATCAACCCCTAAAGGGGTTCGAGACTTACTTGAGATCTCGAGTGGATTGCATTGATGTTGTTTCTTAATAGCCACGTGAAGTGAGTCAATACACTTCTGCTTCTGCGAACGAGCCATCCCAGGACTCCATAAAAAATCAACAAACTCGACCACTACCCCGAAAGAAGGTGGAGTGAGTGTTTGAACGATGAAAACCGGTCTTGTTGCCATTAATTTCTTTCCTTAAATAAACTTGGTTCAACAGCACACTGCGGCACTGTAATTCCTCCGAACAAAGACAATGCGCCGCGCGCCCGCTGCATGTGTTCATTAGTCTCAAAATAGAGGGCAATGAAATCAGCCGTTGATAGTCTGTCCTTAACGAGTACTTCAGCTTGGACATCGGTCGGCATACATGGTCGAAGATTGTCGCGAGTTAAACTCCGGCTTGAATTCAAATTAGAAGCTTCAATTCTATCCTCGAAGAGCGCACGAAAGGCTGAGACTGATCCAGAAATGCCGCAACTCTTGGCGTAAGAGGAGGCGGCATTACCTACCGAGAACAGTGTGTCAACATAGAAGATACATCTAGGTTGAACTGCGATCACACACCAACTGTCACACCATTCACGACAAGCTTGCCGGAATCTGGCGAGGAGCAAATGATTTGGGTGTTCGATTGATAGATTGATGTAATCTGGCTTCTTGTCCAGACGAAGTTTGTCATTGATCTCGATAAAATCATTGAGATGAAGTTCGGGATGGTTGGCTACTACACCGGCGAGTTGATTGCGGGAGAGCAAGTCCCCCTGTTGGAAAATACTAAGCAAATTAATGCTCGGTGTGAAATGGGTTACTCGTGTAATTCCACGAGCCATCACTTCCTGTTCCAGTTCTGCTGAGTGGGGCTTAAGGGATTGCATGAGAATCGGCTCTTTGAACAGTTACTGGATCAATTTCATCAAGAAATCGACACGGGGGTTGCGCCGACGAGATCAATGTCAACGAATGCCGAGCACGCGTCATACATGTGTAAAGCAGGCGGCGTTCTGTTGATATGTGCAATTCGTCGTTCTCATCTGTGAACCCCTCAGGATATGGCACAACAGCGTCATTGAGATCACATATAATGACATGGTCAAATTCCAAGCCTTTTACAGACGGCATTGTGCAGGTGTAAAGACCAGGATCGGAAAGGTTGCCGTGTTCTGATGCTGTTATACTAACAGGACTGAAACCCTCTTTCGCGAGAACCATATGCAATTCGTTTGATCGGCGGCGCGACCGGTGCAGGACTACAGCGGAATACATTGTAAGATCAATGTCCCTGAGAACTCGCACAATATATTCGATCTGGCTTTGGTCGTCATTGACTGAAATTATATTTGGAAGTGAACCATCACGTTCAGGCAGTATGTGGGCCGAAAATTCCGTTTGTTGCGGATCATTAGCGAGTAGAGAAATTGCGGCCTGTGCAATTTGTTTAGTATTCCGATAGTTCCGTTTAAGCTCAACCGTGCGACCGCCACGAATATTTATACCGATGTCTGACCATGAAAATCCACTTTTGTAGATGCGTTGGGCGGCGTCCGCGACAATAGTAATACTATTCGTCTCGGCGTTGACGAGCCGTGTTAAAACGAGAAGTTGAACCGGAGTCATATCCTGAGCTTCATCAACAACCAAATGACTGAAGGGCGGCACAAAAGAAGGATCGCTTTCGATAAGGGAGAGCGCAATTGAGCCGAAGTCTTCGAAATCAACAAGCCCTTTTTCTGTCATTTGAGTAGTATACGTTGCAAACATCTTCCAGATTATTTCTTTGTCTTGAGCAGTTACTCGATCAGTTGTTCCTCGCCCTGTCCGTTTTGCATTACTGTATTCCTGCTCATTAAGGAGGCGTCTGCCTTTAATCCACGCGAATTCTTCTCGAAAGAATTCGATCTGTTTATCGAGAACCGCTCTTAAGGGATACTCCAAACGCAGAGGAATTTTAGCCTCTTCAATCAGTTGGTCGATTTCCTGTTGGTCGGCGACTCTCCGTGTCTTCCAAACGCCTCGTTGTTTCAGGAAGCTGTATGCCCATTTATGAAAGGTAACAACAATGATAGGCGTTAAAGACAGTTGATCAGGCCCCAGGATGCTTTCAACATATCGAACAAGGCTCTTGGTATAGGAAAAAATGGCAACATTCGTATCGCGAAACCAGTCCTGAGATGATGCCACCAGATGGCGCGCCCTAAAGATGGCCACCGTCGTTTTCCCACTCCCTGCACCTCCTTTGATCTGAACAGGATTGTTCAGGGGCAGGTTCAAAATGCGATTTTGCTCGCCTGTCAACGTAATGGCCATAATCTTCTTCTACAGTAATAGGTCTGAGCAATCAAGGCGAGGTTCTCGAAGCAAGAACGGTACAGGATTCCGGAAATGCCGTTCTGTAGAGTGGCAGCATTACATCAAGCGCTGTCTTGAGTTGCTCAACGACAAATTCATGTATCTGTAACCGCTTCCTGCTGTTCAACTCGCGGATGTGTCGCTGTCCATCTTGCGACACAAACTGCACGTGCTCCAATGCCGATCGCTTCTGATACACCGCGTGAAAACATGCCCCCACCCTCGCGAGATCAGCACCTCGGAGCTCATACTTATCGTAAACATCTCGTTCCTTGATTTGACCGCTGACACCGGGTGGAATCTGGTCGTGCAAAACGTCCCTCATGTAGACCAGTAAAATGCAGTCCATACATTTCAAACAATCATTGACCCATTCCTTGACGCGCCGCGCCGGAACGATCCTGATTTCCAAGCAGTTCAGGGCATGATCTTTGGCAACATAGAACTCAGTGCCCAACGGATTTTTGAAGGCAAAAAGGCAGGCCACATTGCGGATATGATCGACAAGCCGCTCAACAGCGGCGTCATGATCTTCAGTTTTCGCCTCGACGAGATAGGCTTCCTCGAAGGCGCTCAATACCGGGCGCACGGTCTGTTCAATCATCTTCAGGCGTTGGGCGGAGAAGCTCATCGTACCCCCAGTGCATCCATGAGTTGTTCTCGACTCAGGCCCTTCTTACCCCACAACTCAACGCACGACAGGACCTCCCGTTTGAGGACGGGGTCGCTTTCATTCGCCGCATGAGCCACAATCGACTTCAGGAACTGGCTATCTCGCGAATGGCGGAGCAACAACAGATAGACTGTACGTTTTGTGTACCAGTCCTTGTGGCCATCAAGGGCGCGGAACATATCCCGCAATTCCTTTGTTGAGAACTCCTGACTCAACGCAAGGCACTGATACAAATGGTGTCCCACCCATTCGTAACACTGATATTTCTCTGCAAGTTCGAGAAGACGTGTCTTCACAGTCTTGTTATTCTCGTACAGAGCTAAAGACCAGCAGAATTGGTCAGCCAACCAATAGTACTGATCCAAAAGAAACAGCCATCCAGCAATCTCTGACTCCCCTCCCAGTTTGACTGGCACACCCAGTTCTTTGAGGATCCGGTGCGCCTGTCGAAAGCGAAATCCCATTCCCATAAATTCACGTTGAACTGAACGATCATGGATCGACAAGGTTTTTCGCCCCTCTGGTGACAACTTCTCGCGCATGACCCGAGCCACATCCAGCAATTGAGAGCGACAGGCCGCAATTGTTTTCTTTCTCAGGCTGGAGTTCCCAACTTCTTTATCATCATGAATCGCGCCATCCTGTTCAGCCAGGGATGCAAATTCAACGCTGGTATCTGTCTGAGCGGACGCTTCTGCCTGTTCCTTCCCATAGTCAAATGCAATAAAGGAGTCAGCCTCATTTTCAATGGTCAACTTCTCGATACCAGTTTTTTTGGCATTCAGTGATAGAGCGTGGCGTTTCAGATACCGATCCAACTCAACCATGACACGCTGAAGATCATCGTGAGAGTAGCCGTATATCCGAATGTCATCCATGTACCGGTAATAACGCAAACCGCGATCCTTGATCAAATTGTCGAGATCATTGAGAAACAAGTTTGCGAAGAAATGCGAGGCGCTGGTTGCCTGAGGGATGCCCACACCAGGGGTAGGTCCCTCGCGCGTACCAGACCAAACGTTCAGGCAATCACCCAACAGATCCAGGATTTCCTCATGGAGACCGCATTCATCACCAAGGAATGCGAGCAAATTATAATGTGGGATCGCATCAAAAAAGCCCGTGATATCCGTTTCAAACTTATGGGTCACCTTGTCCACCCGAATCGCCTCATTAACGGAGTCGGCGAAAGCTTTGTAGAGGGAAAGATAAGGTTTGAAGAAGAAAAACTCCGCATCGGGCTTATCAAGCAACTTTAGGCCCAGTGGCACTTCCTCGTTAAGCACCGTTCCAAAGACAAAGTCCTTATTCTCATCCATGCGGGCATATGTCCGCACCGCAACATCATTCGCGACGGCCTGGTAAACCAAGGCATCAGCTACAGGGAGAATTGTAATGGTCCTCTGCATCCCCGAGGACTTCGGCCGGTAAAATTTCGGCGGACGCGTTGGGCGGAATTCTCCTTTTTGGAGAGAAACCGATAGAGTCTGGAGATTCACGTCCAAATTAGAGCCAAACGCCCGAATGCCGAAGTAGTCCTTGGACTCACGTTGACCCGTGCGAATATAGCGTTCCCAAGCCAAGCGAAGCGCTTTCGGCGAAAAGATGTCCAGGTGTTCTTGCGATCCCATCACAACTCCACCTCCACAGATTGACTTACATGACACCCCTGAGGGTCACCTATCAAGGATAAGGAGTCAATAACTAAGCAACCTATCACTCACTCCGTGAGAATACTAAGACGGTCCCCTGATGAACTGCCAATTGATTGCACCGGGACCGGCACGCGGCACGTTTCACGATGATCTGCGCTGGCACATCCGGGATGGGATGAATGAACGGATTGAGGGACAACGCGAAGTCATGCGACTGAAGAACAAGACCGTCATCCTGCCCAGCGACATCCGGCTTCAACCCAAACGTGAGGCGGTCGATCGCAGGATGGTATTATTGCGAGAAACCTGCTGAGCGCAGAATATGGAGACTTGATCCTGGCTCCTCGGATACGCCTTATAGGCATTTTCACACCGTTTTTCCTCATATTATCACATCAATTAAATAT
>JBAWZF010000071.1 GCA_037143175.1 bacterium | reverse complement strand
TTTTCATCAGATTTAATTCAGGAACGGCACGCGGTCATAATTCGGTCGGCAACACCTTGCTGTCCACCGCATTCGTCGCGGGGGAGTCATCCGACTGTGACTGCACAGCAGGATTCCTGTCCGTTGCCGCCGACACAGCGTTTCCGGTCTTTCCGTCTTGATGCTCGCATCCAAGCAGGGCGGCGAACGCCGCCATCGAGATAAGGTTTTTCAGCATCTTCATTAGGGGTATGTCGGGGTTGTCATGCTGCATCCAGATTCACCGTTGCCACCGAACGAATAATCTGAAGTGTACGGCAACGAATTACTCCAAACGGGCTGATCGATAGGGAAGAAAATGGGATTAGTTTCGGTTCCTGTGAATAAAGAATTGCTTGAAAAAGGGTTAATCACAGGCATAGCCCAGCCTGAATCGGAGTTGCTTATTAGCACAGGCACTGAACCCGGATTACCAAGACCATAGTATCCATAGTTTACAACGGGATTTGTTTCCGGGTTTCCCTGGGAGCCATTATCGGCACGAATCACATCTGAACCTTTGGAAATGGCGCTGTCATTGCTCACCGCGATTGACTGATGGCTGTCTTGTTCACAGCCAGATAAAACAAGGAGGGCCGCGAGAGCAAATGGTGAAAGCAATCTTGGCGCCATGATTAAATTAGTCGGTATTTTCATCTGGTTTTCACAATTTATTCGGAATCAATGTCAGTCTTCGTGCTCTTGAGTTTCCAAGTTCGATTTGATCGTCACAACACCGGTATCGACCGAATGCGGCTTTTATAACGAATACCGAATCATTGATAGCTGTACCCTTTACCGACCTAAAGGGTATATCGATAGTTTCGGGAACTGCAAGTCCTGATTCCGGAGCCCAGAGAACCGCTAGAGTGCCACTTGGCAAATCGATCTCCCCAATCTCTTGCCGCAAGATCGGATCCCCCCCAGCAAGTTTGGCAAGTTCATCACCGGGATCCGTAGCCAACCATGCACGGACAATACAAAGGTTCCCACTTGGTTGAAGAAACACGTCCGCTGTTCCAGCGCCCGCCATTTCCCACACGGCACACGCAGTTCCGCAAATTGGCAGAACCGCCGCACTAAAATCCGGCTTATTGTCAATTTTAGAGCAAAGCATCTTGTAGTCCTTCGCGCGATCCTCTGCCCCCTTCCACTTTACTGCTGCCCGCGCATCAAGGCAGAGCAAAGGGCCGCCTTCAGCATTTATCGAGAATAGATGATTCATATTATTGGAGCCCCCAAAGTTGTTTTTGTGCTTTCGAGTAAGCGGCTGCTGCCGCACCTTGTGCTCGCTGTGCGGCAGGTGTTGCGGCGGCGCCTGACGAGAGATTTTGAGAGTATTGCAATCGCTCTGTTTGAGTCAGATTGAATCCCGGCAACCCACCGTCTAGGCCTTCATAGTAATGCTGAACCAACGTCGGATTGTGATCAAATTCCATGCCGAGAGGCACTGATGCTCGTTGGGCTGAGGTCGGCGTTCGGCCATATTGTGCGACACGATTATACGCCTCGTCCGGAAATAGAGTGAGTTGATATGGCATTTCTCCAGTGGGAAGAGATCCAACTCTCTTTGCAACATTCACCACCGAATCTTCCATTGTATCTCTCGCCAGCATCTCTCCCGTTTCCCGGATGCCAACGCCTAACAAATCCCGAACAACAGTTGCTCGCCCGAGAGTTCCCAAGTCAGCCATAGCAAAAGCGGTGTTTACTGCCATCCAGCCATACTGCCCGTTCATCCGGTTGGCCGCAGCCTCACGCATTGGCCCGATCAAAGGCACAGCGCCGCCAACTAATCCTGGTCCTTCCACGGGAGCGTCAGAATACATCCACTCAGGCCCGCTATTCTGGAGATACGTTTGCCCGCACAATCCCAGCATATCTACCCAGTAAAGGGGATTGCCGTTCGCATAAAGGTACAGATTCGCTCCGCCCGCCATGCCGGCAGGATCAGCAGAGAGCCACCGCTTGAGCCGGGCGTCATAATACCGGGCACCCATCCGGTAGAGATTTCCGCCCTCCCACGTCACGCCCCCGCCACCGACAAATGTAAATGCGGTTGTGTTTGTGCCGGTTCGCCCAAGCAATTCACCCCACGGGGAATAGGCGAATTGGTCGGTAACGTTGCCATTAGAATCCGTCATCGCCAGCGTGGAGCCGTTTTCATCGGCATGGATGTAATGAATGGTGCTATTGGCTTCAATTTGGGCCAGCAGACCAATTCCCGGAGCCCAGATGTAATAGCGAATTGCGCAATTGCTATCGTCGGTCTCCATCAAGGGAACCCGCAGCCGCCCCACTCGGTCGACAACCATCCGGTGCGTAACCAATTCATCAGTCCTGACCGTACGTTCTCCGAGTCCGTCATAAGCCAGATTCAGCCCCCAGGAAGGCATGGGGGGCATATCCGTCCACAGGTTGGTTTGCCGGAGTCCCGTGTATTCAACCAGTCGTCCTGCCGCATCCCAAATAAGGTTATTCTCCGATGCCCACGACTGATAACCTTCACAAACATTGGTAACCTGGCCTTCCTGATTGTAACTCGGCGTATAACCGCGCCACCGTTCCGGAACCACATACTCATCACGGCGGGTCAGGCTGTTCAACCGGTCGCCCTTATCGCTGGTGTGCTTCTGCCAAGTGTCCGGAGGTTCGACTTCCAGCCCGGCGGAAATCACCTCCCGAGTCTTAAGCCCCGCCGAATTTCGCTCAAACGTCCTGCTGATGAACGGCGTACCGCTCTTGCTGTGAACATAATTGGTCAACTGCCCGTCGGCATTGTGCCCGCGTGTATAATTCACACCATTGGGGTACTGGATGCCGGAAAGCCGGTTGGCTCCATCGTAACTGAAGTTCCAAGTCCGGTTGGCCCAGTCTTTCACCGATGCCAACCTGCCCGCCGTGTCCCATCCGTATATCACCGAAAGATTGCCGGGATAACTGATATTCGTGATGCCCCCGGCCTTATCATAGCGGTATTGCACCGTTGAATTGTGGTGATCCGTCCAGGCCGAAAGTCTACCCACGTTATCGTAACTGGCTGCTGACGCCCCGGTTCCCCAAGGATCGCCCATCCCCGTCAAGTTTCCAGCGGCGTCGTTGGTAAACGTGACAACGCTGTTGTCGGCATAGTGTAAGCCCGCCAGCCGATTGGCGGCATTGTAGCTGAACGTGGTGACTCGTCCGTTTCCATCCGTTTTCGCCGACAGATTCCCGGCGGCATCGAATCCATAAGACCGAACCGTACCTACCGCATTGCTTTCCCCGGTCTTTCTGCCCATGGAATCATACATGAAGCACTGGACATTGCCTGCGGCATTGGTGAAGGCGAGGAGATTGCCATGTCCGTCGAATGTGTACCGCTCAAAGCGGTTGTCCGGCCGCTTGACCGCCACCTTCCGACCCAAGGCGTCCAGGGTGAATTCCGTCCGCCGTCCCAGCGTATCCACCACGGCCGTAACCCTGCTGTCGGCGTCATATTCGGTTGTCGCCACTGCACCGTTTGGCGAGCGGGCTTCAACGAGCCGGTTCAGAGTGTCATAAATATTCGTCGAGACGTTTCCGAGCCCGTCGGTGGTCGCTAGGACATTACCGATCGAGTCATATGTCAGGCGCACGGTGACGCCGTTGGGATCGCGTTTCGCGATAAGGCGTCCAGCCGAGTCCCAAGTATTGCTGGTGACACCGCTTCTGGGATTGATGACCGCGATAACGCGACCGGCATTATCATAGACATTTGAAACCACACCCCCGTCGGGCGCGGTCGCACTGGCGGGTTCGCGGGTCTTGGTATAGGTGAAGGCGGTTGTTTTGCCGCGCTGATCCGTACTGGAGACAAGCAGGCCGAGCGCATTCCAGTTATTGCTTGCGATGCCGCCCAGGGCATCGGTCTGGCTCAGGCGCAGTCCCCGGTTGTCATAGGTAAAGACCGTGGTATTGCTCCGGGTATCCGTATGGGTCAGCAAGTCGCCGCGGGCATTGTAATTAAACGCCTCGCGACTACCGTCAGGGTGGAACATTTCTGTCGGCGTCCGCCATGAGGAATAGGCCCAGGAGTTGGTGCGGGGCGTGCCGCCACCAGCGGCCGCCGCCGGAATCTCGATTTTCTTTTCGAGTAGGCCGCTGGCCGAATACACGCACTCCACACTATTGCTCGCGGGACCTGTGATTCGGATTGGGTGGTGTTTGGAATCGTATTCGGTCCGGGTGGTAAGGCCCAGCGGGGTAACGGCCTCGACAAGGCGATTGAGGCTATCGTAGTTGAATGAACTGACTTGATTGAGCGGATCGACTGTCCAGCGAACATTGTGGTTGCCGTCATAGAATGCGTAATTGAGACGACTCAGTGGATCCATTGTGGCAACCGTGTGGTTCTGTCCATCGTAGGCGGACCATGCCGCTGCACCAGGAACCAGTTCCCGACCTATCTCGCGTTGCTTGTCGTCAAAATAATAGGTCTTCCGGTTACCGGCAGGATCCTGCTCAACCGTCCGGTAATCGGCATAAAGCAACTGGGAAACCAATCCACGGCCGTTGGCCTGTTGTTTTACGCGGGAGAGGCTGTCATAGGTGTTGAGCGCATTGGTGACTCCGCCGGGTTCAACAGTCGCAGTCAGGCAGTGGTTCGTATCATAAACGAAACGCCATACCGCCCCTGCAGAATCGGTGAATGCGGAAAGATTGGATGCGGCATCGCCCTGCATGGTGACGCTACGCCCGGTGGAGTCCACCACATTGGTGAGCAAGGCGGCGGAGTAGTTGAAAGTCAGGCTCCGGCCACAGGCATCTGTCACCGTTGACAGGTTTGTCGCCGCATTATAGGCCAGGTTCATCGTGTTATTGTCCGGGTCAACGATTGAAGCGAGTCGCCGTGTAGCGTTAAACCGATATTCCCGGCCGTTACGTTCGGCAAGAGTGTAAAGGCCGTTGGTTTTGGAGAGCGACATGGTGACACCCGGCGGCGGGGTATAGCGACCATCCGGCAGGCGGATGAAAGTCAGTGCCCGGTTGCCAAGGTAGACTGTCACAGCATTGGTAGTGAGCTGGTCGGTGGCCCACTTGCTAACAAGGGCGGCCGTGGCCCAACCCTTTGGATTGTCCTCACTGGCGGCAAGATCACCGGCCACAAAAGCGGCTACCATAAGAGGCACGGCTTCAGCCGGGGTGCGAAGCCCCATCCCCCCCTGCCAGGAACTGTGTTCCTCAATATAAACATCATAATTATGTGTCCATCCATAACCAATAGCCCGCAGTCGAGTGGCGTCAAGACTGCTGTAGTAGTGGCTGAACTTCAAGCCAACCGGATCGGCACCACCAAGTGCAAGATCATCCGCGCTGTAGAGGAAGGATCCTGTGGCAAGATCCACAGGGTCGGCGCTCACCGGATAACGGGCCTCGGCGGCACGGGCCACAATATTGTGCTGAGCATTGACCGCTATAAGAGATTCCAATTGGCCGTAATAGGAGGAATAACCGCCATGATAATCCCCGGAGATGATCATCCCCACCTGGTATTGCCCGCTCGGCAGGGATCCAAAGGTTACGTAGCCGTTGCCCACCCATTGACCAGCAGTGATGGCTCCATTACGGGGAAGCACCTGAACGAGGCCATTAGTGGCACTGCCCAGGAACTGATTCTTAACTTCGTCGGAATAGTTCGTCAGTGCGGCCAGCACACTCACCGCGTTGGAAGCCGTCATCCTGTAAATCTTTTCCCCATTGGCATTGGCCATTTGCAGAAGCTTCACGGTGGAGACCCCGGAACGGTCTGCGCCTTGGAGTTGTTCCAGGATGGCATGTTCCAGCGAACTGGCGACCAGTGAACCTGCTTTCATGCCAGCGCCCACGGCCATACCGCCGGATTCGCTCGAATAGTAACTGGATACCTGCGCTTTGACATCCACGTAGTAGCCCGCCTCCTGGGCCATTACCCCGAAACGATGATGAGAGATGGGGCTGACCCCGCTGATTCGTTCAATTGACTGGTTGACCAAGGCCGACTCATCGAGCCATGTCTGGCCCATGACGTGCAGGCATTGACTAAGCACCGCCGAAGAGGAGTCGGAGGCTTTTGCCCTCAAGGCCTCAAGCTGCCTTTGGTTACGGGCCAGAGTCAGCCCGCTTTCAGCGTCGCCGAATCCGCACATAATCGCATACAGAGAACCCCGCTTGAATGGGAATGTAACCGTCTGGTTACAGTTGCTGTAAGGATGGGTAATTGCCAGGGTGCAGGTGGCGACGGTGCCGGAGACCGAACTGCTCTCAGCATTTAGGATGGTGTCATCCAACAAAAGCGAGGCGCGGGGCCGGGAAAGGGTCTGCGCAATAAGTTGGAAATCCGAATAAAGCGACTTGCCGTCGTATGTATAGTTGAGCCGGATGAAGGCATTGGTGTGCATACCTTCCTGATCTGCCTTGTAACGGATACATGCGGTATAGGTTCCGTTCACCGGAACAGTTGCGGAACCACCGCCGCTAACCACCTCATAACGCGCGGCGTCGGGCCCGGTTCGGGTACCAGACGACACCGATAGCTGTAGGCCACCTGCATTGCGGATCACAATGTTACTTTGGATGGACTCACCGTAATAGCGGTACTGCCCGAAATCCGGCCATGTGTTTACCGACAAGACAGGTTTGTAATAGGCCTGACCAAGCATCATGGTATTGGTAAAGGGCGGGTAGTCATACCCATCATAGGCAATATCAAAAACTAAATCACCGTAGGAAGCACCATGCGTTGTGGCCAAGTACTTTACCGTGATATCCCGTCGCTGGCCGGGTGGAATCGTGCCGCTTCCATTTCCGCCCAAAATCTGGAATTGATTGTTCTGATTATTTGCCAGGCTGATACTTTGGATCGTCATCGTCTGGCTTCCATTGTTCGTGATCGAGCAGATGCTCGTCACCGGCTCATTCATAAATGCTTCGCTCACAAAATAGGCGAAGCCCATTTGTGGAGTTTCCGCCACGGTACCGGTCAGATTGTAATCATTAACGAATCCATAGGGGTAAACCGTGACACGAATGGTCGCCGTCTTGACGCCTCGTGATTGGCCCGAAGCGTCAAATTTGGCGCGGAACTGGAACATATTGCCCGATGCGAGATATGTTGTCCCGCTTCCCGCCGTGATGGAAAAAGCGTTTTGGGGATTGGACACCATTGAGCAAACAAGTGTCCAGGTCAGTCCGCTCGCATTATAATAAGCTAAGTCAATGGGCCCTTCAGCATAGTAGCCCTGCGGCACGATGCCAAAAGATTCATTCGTTGTGGCCTGAATCGAATTCGTGGGAGAAAAGGTTCCTTCCGGGGCTGACAACACCTGATTGGTAGTCAAGATGTCCGGCGTGGTCGGCGACAGGCTGCCAGGAGTCGATTCGGCCATGGCCGTGACTGGCTCCTGGCTGTCCGGGGGTGGCAGAGAGGCCCCCCCGGCCTCGGCAACTCCGACTTCCTGTGCCCCCATGGCTGAGGCTGACCCAACTATAAGCTGGTCATACTTCATGGTCAGTTTACGGTGGGCGATGTTGTGCAACGCCAAGGTATTGGTAATGCCCCCGTATTGAATTTTCACCCGGTGTTCAAGATTTGTGGGCACGGTCACATAATTCTGTCCAAATGCAAAAACACAAGAGGAAGGGAGGTTAGTCGGCAATGCTGAATAAGAATCCTCCCGGATTTTACGCCCTCCCATGACTTCTTCAACGGAAGCATTCGGCATGTTGTCTTGCAGTGAAACGAGCAAGTTGCTGCTAAGGCCATCCAGTTTGAGGCGAAGTGCCTGTTCTGTGAGATTTTGTGCATAGTCCGATGTGGCCGTGCCCCCCGCCGCCGCCAACACTTGACTGCGATCATACCCCATCATGGCGGCGAGTTCCTGTGCCGCACTGACGTCATAGGCCTTGAGCGAGGGGGCCAGTCGGACCCAGGCATTGCTGACATACGCATCCACGCATATGAAATCCAAGGTAAGTGTGGATCCGCCACTGCCCGCCGTTGCCGGAATTCCGCCCTTCCTTAATGCATCCAGCGGATCGCTGGCGCCGAGCCAGTTCCAAGCATTCGGTGTTCCGTCATAAGCGATTGTGGGCAGAGTCAGAGTGCCATAGGCATACTTGGAGTCCACATTGCTTTGTCGCAAAAGCGCCACCAAGAGCGATGCCTGATCACAATCGTTACCAGCCCTGTCCCGCAGGGTACGGGTTGCACCCTTGAGTGAACCATAATAGGGTTCAAACCGGATATGGTTATGGACAAATTCGTAGAGGCGGACCGGGTCGTTATCCAGGCCACGGGCCAATTCTATGATGTCCGCTGTTACCGCGTCGGCACCGTTCGTCGAAATTGACGCCACACTCAGTCCCGATTCAGCCTCGGCCAAAGAAGACACCCGTTCCCCAGCCGGTTCTGGTGGCGGACTGGCCATGAGCCAGCCGGGGTTTCCGCCTTCGCCCTCCACGGGAGGCGGGGCTTCGGCCAAAGTGGAGAGACAGACCAGCGAAAAACTGCAGAAAATAGACCCAAAACGATTGAGAAGGGATGACTTCACGGGATCACCTCCTCATCAGTCGTTTCGCCGTCCTGCAAGATGACCCGGTAAAAGGCATTGGATTCCATCGTCTCATGAACGTATTGGTTCTGGGGCGGGGCACCCGGTATATTCGTCACCAACATCACAAAGTTGGTCATCAACGACGTGGTCCATTCAATGGTGTAGTTGCGGTTGGTGGAACTTGACCAAACAATAGTGAACTCCGTGGGGCCATTATTGCCACCTCCACATCCATAAAAACGCATGGAGGAGTTCGGGTCGGTAGGGTCGGTCCCAGCCAGATATTCTTCATAATCGCTTAACCCGTCACCATCGAAATCAGAAGTCCCGTCGGTCGCGGTTAACGAGCCGAAATAAAGCATCTCCCAATAATCCGGGAGCCCATCATTGTCGGTATCCTTGATGAGTTTGACTTCGCGGACATTGTGCGCGGAGTCGTACTTATAGGTTGCTATCACGCCTTGAGAATAGACGGAATTAGTTAGCCGGTTCAGACTGTCATACTTGTAGACAATTTCTCCGCCGAGAGCGGCGCCCTCAAGCGCGCAGAGACCGGCGATGGTAACGATAAGCAGCCTATATTTCAACATACGGTTCCTTTCTATTGGTGGGTGTCAAAAATCTCTACGTTGACGGGAGGCATGGCGCCAGCAGGGGGAAAACAAACTGGAAGCGAAGGTTGCGGAGGGAAACTGGGCGAGGTTTTTGCATTCCATAATAATATCTCCTCCCCCTTGGGGAGTAAGATATGCACTTTATTATTTGAAGCGGCAAGTTGAAAAAAATGCAGTGGAAAAGAATGCTTTAGAATTTCCGAGGGAGAAAACAAAGCCTGCCAATCCTTCCCTATTCCATCCAGATAATCCTTTAACAGAATGAAATTAGAGACTTTTTCGGCGGGGACTTTTGGGATGAGGAATTCCATCATATCCCGCAGGCTATACTCCTGAATTCCTTTCCCACGCAAATGGTTCCTCACCGCCATACTGATTCTCACCGGAAAAGAGAAAAGACAGAATAAGTCTTCTATGGGCATCTTTCTATCTATGTCGTTAATCACCCGACATTCCCACTGCAGGCATACCGACCGTTCCGCCCATCGAGGTTCAGAAAGTTCCCGCCTTGCTCGACGAAGTGCACCAGGCCATTTCACAACAAGCGGGAAAGCGTTTTATCCTTACGGGGTCCAGTTCACGGAAATTGAAGCGCCAAGGGGTCGACCTATTGGCTGGCCGGGCCGCCGTCTTGACACTCCATCCATTCATGGGCGCGGAATTAGGCGCACGCTTTGACCTGCTCTCTGCCCTGCGCTGGGGGATGTTGCCTGTGGTTTGGGGCGAGGAGGACCGGGAATCCGCACTGGGCGCCTATCTGACGGCCTATTTGCGGGAGGAGGTCCAGCAGGAAGGGCTCGCCCGTAACACCGGCAGTTTCAGTCGTTTTTTGGAGGCCATGAGCTTTTCCCATGGCAGCCTCTTGAATGCCACCGAAGTCGCCCGAGAATGTCAGGTCAGTCGAAGTACGGTCGAAGGGTATTTATCCATATTGGAAGATCTCCTGCTCGGTTTTCGTCTGCCGGTTTTCAAACGACGGGCGACTCGGCAATTGACGGAGCACCCAAAGTTTTATTTCTTTGATTGTGGTGTTTACCGAAAGTTAAGACCGCGCGGACCCTTGGATCGTGCAGATGAAGTCTCCGGGGCGGCCTTGGAGGGTTTGGTGGCGCAACATTTAAGGGCTTGGATTGCCTATTCCCAGAATGACTCAACTTTATATTACTGGAGGACAAAATCCGGCGTTGAGGTGGATTTTGTAATTTACGGTCCGAACGGTTTCACGGCCATCGAGGTCAAATCCTCCTCACGGGTTGAACGGCGCGATGTGCGATCATTGCGTACTTTTCAGGAAGATTACCCCGAAGCCCAGGCCATTCTACTATATGGGGGATCTCAGCCTCTACGCGTGAATGACATTCCATGCCTCCCTTGTGAAGACTTCTTGCGTAACCTCAGGCCCGGAACCGAACTAGGGAAATAGTCTCTCAAGGGAGGGTACCCCCTTGGGTTCAGCAGGGAAAGGAAACTCGACCCACAAGCCATTATCCCAGCGGAACAGTGGGGCAGGGGGTTCCGCTTTCTTTGCCCCATAAGCGCGTAGGGGGGCGGTCTATGGATTACGGAGGAAACCCTGTTCGGCGGTTACTCTTCTGGAGAGAGCGCAAAGACTCCAGGGTGTCATCCATGCCGGTGTTCCCGGTTATGCCCAGACGTTGAAGCGCTTCCATTGCCTCACTCAGCGGGAGATCCATGCGATGCGCCACGGCGCGTATCGTTAACCGTCCCGCCCGGTACTGTTGCGCCAAGAACAGGTCGTATCCCATGCGTAAAAGTTTCCGCATGGCGGTGGCCTCCTCAATATGTTCGGCGGTGCCGAGTTCCCGCACAGCATCCAGCATAATGACTTTCATGTGCTATAATGTAATATTCCGAATACATGCTGTCAAGTCGGGGCGTGGCTTCGCCACAAGAGTTCATTGATGTAGAAAGAGTTGTGGTGGGAATTGAGGGTAATTACTGGCCTTATAGCCATCTCAATTCTGGGACAACCTGTCCCGGAAAGGCAATTCTCTCACAAGTTGTGAGAGAATTTGGCTACAGGTTGT
>JBAWZF010000070.1 GCA_037143175.1 bacterium | reverse complement strand
CTCGGCTTCATGCGTCAATATTGTGTCGTGGGCGGCATGCCGGAAGCCGTGGCCGCGTTTGCCCGGACCGGGTCCTACCAGGAGTGCGAACACGTTCAACAGGTCATTTTGTCCACTTACCGCGACGATTTCTCCAAGTACTCCACCAAGGCTGAACACCGGCGGATCGAGAAAATATTCTCGGCGGTTCCCAGACTCGTTGGCCGCAAGTTCATGTACAGCCATGTTGACAGGGATGATCGTTCACGGGAACTGGGCGTAGCACTCCACCTGCTTTGCCTGGCCCGCGTCACACACCAAATCAAGCACAGCCACGGCAATGGAGTGCCCCTTGGGGCTGAAGCCGATGACCGCACCTTCAAGATGCTTTTTCTCGATGTGGGTTTGCTGTGCCGTTCCTGCGGACTGCGCGTGCTGGATATCCAGAACGCCGCCGATTTGATTCTGGTGAATAACGGGGCCGTTTGCGAACAACTTGTCGGGCAGCAGCTGTTGCAGTCGGGCACCTTCTATGAGGAGCCCTCTCTCCACTGCTGGATGCGGGATAAGCCGAACGCCAATGCGGAAGTGGATTACCTGATGGCCTATGGCCCCACGGTTATTCCCGTAGAGGTTAAGGCGGGCGCCACGGGTAGACTGAAGTCGCTCCATCTCTTTTTGTCTGAGAAACACTCCGGCTTCGGATTGCGATTCAACAGCGACATCCCTTCCTTGCTGGATTCCCGGACCAATCCAGTGAACTCGAATACCAAATCATTCCGCCTGTTGTCCCTGCCACTCTACATGCTCGGACAAACGCGGCGACTTTGCTCGGAGGTGGTTGATCATGAATAAACTATCTTCTCCACTTTCCATGCGCTGGGGCTGGCTGAACTGGCCGGCTTATGCCCGCCGCACAGTTACCTTCGCATTTATTCTTCTCGTGAATTGGATGCTTCTTTCCCCTGCAAAGACGTTTGAGGATGTACAGGTCTTTTTTAAGTATCAGGACAAACTTGTTCATTTCGGGATGTTCGCCGTTTTGGCAGGCTTGTTGCGTTGGTCTATTCCCGATCCATGGGGTAGGGGTGGGAAGCGCATCGCCCTCATTCTGGCCCTGATCGCCTATGGTGCAACTACCGAGTGTGTTCAGTTACTCATGCCGGGTTTAGGCCGCTCATTTGAGTGGATGGACATGTGCATGGATGGTATCGGCGTGATCTTGGGGGCGTGGTGCTGTGAACGATTGGCCCTTTCTGAAAACTTAAATTCTGGATTTTGAATTTTGAATTCTGTATTATCCAACCTTTACTACTTATATGATTCAACAATTCAAAAATCGCAATTTCTATTTTTTGGTCAGCGCTGACGTCCTGCTTTTTGTGGCGTCACTTTTCCTCGCCTACAGCGTTCGCTTCTCTTTCAATATCCCCCATGGTGAATACCACAACATGGAGGTTATTTTGCCTTGGCTCATTGCCGTCAAGGTGACCACTTTTTTCTTCATGGGTGTCTATCGGGGCATGTGGCGGTATACCAGCCTGCCGGATGCCCTGCGCCTGCTGAAAGCAACGCTTCTCGCCACACTCATTATAATGACCGGCCTGACTTTTATGATCCGGTTCGCAGGTTATCCCCGTTCTGTTTTTATTGCTGATAGCATTTTTACCCTTTTCTTCTGTGGCGGCATCCGGGCAGGTATTCGGATGTTGTTTTCGCTTCGTCAAAAGTTCCCGGGTTGGAAGGGGGAGGCTGATGAGACTCCTCCTCATCAAACCAACCTTGTCATCATTGGCGCAGGGGATGCAGCGGATAAGCTCATTCGCGAGGTACAGGGCAACCCGACCTCACCTTATCGGATTGTCTGCTGTCTCGACGATGACTCTACCAAGCACCATCGCTCGCTTTTGGGGGTGCCGGTTCGCGGGCCGGTCAGCCACCTGAAGCGTTTCGCCGAGGCCTTTCAGGCGTCCGAGACGCTTATCGCCATGCCCTCTGTGACGGGGGAGCGTATGAGGGAAATTGTCGCCGTTTGTGAAAAATCCGGACTGCCGTTTAGAACCCTTCCATCCCTGACCTCCTTGATCGATGGCCAGATAACCATCAATGACCTGCGTCCGGTTAATTTTGAGGATCTACTTGGGCGTCCGCCGGTGAAATTGGATATCGAGGGAATAGGCCACTATCTGACTGGAAAGACGGTTGCTGTTACCGGTGCAGGAGGATCCATCGGCTCTGAACTCTGTCGCCAGATTATTCGATTCAAGCCTGCGGCCTTGGTTTTGATCGAGGGCTCAGAGTTCAATTTGTATCGCATGGAAATGGAGTTGCGTACAGAGCGCAAGTTCCTCAATATTTTACCCGCAATGGGGCGTGTTCAGGATCGTCCCTTGATGGGCCGAATCTTCGAGCATTATCGCCCTCAGGTCGTCTTCCATGCTGCCGCATGCAAACATGTTCCCATGGTCGAGTTGAATCCCTGGGAGGCCATTTATAACAATGTGCTAGGCAGCCAAGTGGTTATGGATATGGCGGAAAAATATGGAGTCGAGCGATGCGTGTTCATCTCGACCGACAAGGCCGTCCGTCCGACCAATGTCATGGGTGCAAGCAAACGTATGGTGGAAATCCTGCTTCAATCCCGGCCCGCCTCCAAAACCCGTTTCATGGCGGTTCGTTTCGGTAATGTCGTGGGCTCTTCCGGTTCCGCTATTCCGCTATTCCAAAGCCAGATCAAGGCTGGTGGACCTGTGACGGTGACCGATCCCGAAATGACCCGATATTTTATGACCATTCCTGAGGCGAGTCAGCTGGTCCTTCAAGCTGGCTCTTTAGGAGAGGGCGGGGAAATCTTTATTTTGGAAATGGGGACTCCTGTCAAAATCGATGACATGGCGCGCGACCTCATCAGGCTTTCTGGCAAAGAACCGGATCGGGATATCAAGATTATCTATACGGGGTTGCGTCCCGGCGAAAAGCTCTACGAGGAACTCATTACCCATGGCGAGGGGATTGTTCCGACAAAACATGAGAAAATCATGGTATTGCGGCGTGATTTCGCTACCAGTTCAACTCATCGTGACCAGATCCTGTCAGGTCTGGCCGAACTTACCGCAGACGCCAACGTTCACGATGCCGTTCGTATCAAGGCCACACTGAATCGCATCATTCCGGATTACACTCCTTCAAACATCGCCAGCGTGTTGTGTATTGATTCGCGCTTTACCGATCCCGTTCCCTAACGGATGCCGTCTTATGAATGATGCCGCGCAAAATCTGCAATCCCCGCTCAATCGCAAGTCCCTCTCGCTATCGCGGCGGGGGGCTTGGGGGCAGGTTACGGTAGCGGCGGTTCTCATTACGATTCTTCCCTTTCTTATTCTTGCCTGGGCCTGGAAGTCTCATTTGGATGGTAACCCATTGCCGCCCTTGGCCGCATGGTGTGTCGGTGGTGTGGTATTTCTTGTCATCACGCTGGGTTACACCTTGCTTTTCAAATACCCTGTGAGCATTGTCCGCTTGCGGCACTATTTGAGCACCATCGCCAGTGGAGGTATCCCCGAACAAGTCACCCTTACGGAAGATGAGGATGATTTGGCTGCCGTTCAGCATTACATGGAGCGTATTGTCAATATGGCAGAAGATCGCATCATGCTGATCGAAAAACGGCATGAAGTGGAGCTTGGGGCAGAGCGCCAGCGTGTGATGATTGAAAGCATTGGTGCCATGTGTCACCATGTGGGGCAGCCTGCTACGGTGATGAGCATGTGTATCTATCGCCTGAAACACAACCCTTCTCCCGAAGAGACGCCTGTGATCCTTGCTGAATGCGAAGCCGCATTTGATTCCATGGCTGAGATCCTCGACCAGTTGAGGGCCACTTCGCAGTACGCCTCTGAGCCTTATTTGCAGCCCGTACCGGGCTCCCCCGAAACTCCTGCCAAACCTGGTGTTCGGATCATTAAGGTCTGATGTTTACTGAATCAGCGTCATGACCACCATGAGGATGCTGATGGAGGCGGTGATAATAGCGCCGCCCCAGGCGATGATGTTAAACCACCGGCTATTGGTATGCGCACCCATAATGGATTTATCGCTGGTGATGCGCAACATGAAGAAAATGATCACTGGCAGCAGGATCCCGTTCACCACTTGCGAGAAAATCATAATCGGGATCAGCATCGCCTTGCTTGATGCCAGCGCCACGGCGGCTCCTGTAAACAGAACGACGGTATAGAGGGAATAATAATGGGGGGCTTCCGTGAATTTCCGGTTCACTCCGCGTTCCCAGCCCATGGCCTCACAGATACTGGTTGCGGTAGAAATGGGTAAAATGGCCGCCCCGAAAAGAGAAGCGCTCATCAGTCCGAAAGCAAACAACCCTGCGCAATAACGGCCAGCTACCGGCTTCAAAGCCATGGCGGCGTCCCCGGCATCTGAGATTGCTATGCCATTGCGATGCAGCGTGGCCGCACAGGCCAGCATGATGAAATAACAGACGATCGTCACCACAATGGCCCCAGCCACCGTATCCCACTGGGAATACCGGTAATGCTTAAGCGGAATTCCTTTTTCCACAACACTGGCCTGCTGGTAGAACTGCATCCAGGGGGCAATGGTGGTTCCCACGATTCCGACAATCATGTATAGCACCTCGGAATTCCATGTTGTGTTCGGCACCAGGCTCCCGTGAATCGCCTGTTTCCAATCAGGACCCGCCATAAAGCCTGACACCAGATACGATACATAAAAGGCGCAGGCGACGAAGAAGACCTTTTCAATGGTGCGGTAAGAGCCCTTAACGACCATATGCCAAAGTAGGAAGGCGCCAATGGGAACCGCCGCCCAGCGATGCAGGCCAAAGATCTCCGCACTGGCTGCCAATCCCGCAAAGTCAGCAATCACATTGCCCAGGTTTGTGAAAAACAGCGCGATCATCAGGTAGAAGGATATCCCCAGTCCGAACCGCTCACGGATCAGCGCCGACAGTCCTTTGCCGGTGACCACGCCCATCCGGCTGCACATTTCCTGGACGAGCACCAGCAGGAAGCAAGTGGGCGCCAGAACCCATAACAGGGAATAGCCATACTTGGCCCCTGCAACGGAATAGGTTGCAATTCCGCCTGCATCATTATCCACATTGGCGGTAATGATTCCCGGCCCCACCACCAAAGCGAACAGGGCCAGATGCGTTCTCCATTTTTTCAAACGTTCCATAATAGTTTCGTCAATCGTTTAGAAAATCAGCCAGGTGCGAAAGGACGCTGTCGTAACGTACTACGCCTTGCAGAACTCCATCGTCGTTCACGACGGGCACCGCCTGGAAGCCGTATTTGGCGAATTCCCGTGCCACATCCTTCAAGCGTGTTTCCGGGTGTACGGTGATGAGTTCGTGAGAAACCAGGCCTTCCAAGGGGGCCATAGGGGACGCCCGGAATAATTCACGCAGGCTTAGAACACCCTTTAACACCCTGTTTTCATCAACAATGTAGATCAAATTGTAGACTTCCACAGTCTCGGTTAACTTGGGAATGCGCTCCAGAATCGAGGCGACGGTGTCACCAAGTTGCGCTTCAATGCAGTTAGAATCCATCACCCCGCCGGCGCTCTCCTCTTTATGCGAGAGCAGAGTTTTGACTTCGGAGGCAGCGTCACCTTCCATGCGACTAATGATATTCTGGGCGTCAGGCCCAAGATCGCGTAATACCTCGGCAGCCTCATCGGCAGGCATTTCTTCGAGAATATCGGCCACACGCCCGGGCTCACCGTGGGAAACCAACGTGCGCTGGTACTCGGGGGTAACTTCCTCCAGCGCGTCGGCCGCCGTCTCAACCGTCATTGAGTTGAAGAGGGCTTGCCGGTCTTTGACGCCCAGTTGCTCCAGAATGTCTGCCAGCTCCGCAGGATGGATATCCGCAAGCCGGTCGGAGAGCTTATCCACCCGGAGTCCGCCCGGAACTCCGCCGGGTGACATCACTTGAATGTGACGCCAGGTGACGAAGCTGTCCTTAATGGTGTAGTCAAAAAGCCATTGGGTCAGGAAATTCACCGTTTTTTCAAACCTGAGCCTGCGGAGGATTCCGCGCAGCCCGATTTCCACATGCCCGAAGATCAGTTTATTGTCGGAATAGATCAGGTGGACGTCATTGACGCGTACTACCTGGGCCCCGGAGACATCGACCACCTGGTCATCCAGCACATCACGGCGTGCCCAGAAATCAGCGGTGGGGGCTGGTTCCGTGATCCGGCGAACGACCGTTTCCGTAACGGTCATGGAGAGAACGGCGTTCCAGGGTACAAAGGTATGGAGGCGGCCTTTGCGTGGTGTTAACTCCAGTGCGATGGCCAGCGGGTAGGCGGTGGCCGTTGAGCCTCCAATATCGTACAAACGGGCGAACGGTCGGGCCTCATCTTCATAACGTATCGGGCACCCCAATAAGTCCGAAAGATTATAGAAAACGACTGCGGGCAGGGCGCTATCGGCCGGAATGCCTTTATTTTGCGCTCTCCCTGCGATCAAATTCGGGATAATGGTTTGAGATTTTTCCATAAACTGTGAACCGCAGATGCTACGGGAGCGGATATGGTGAAACAAGCGTAAAGTCATGATTTGACTCACTTGAAAAGGCAAAAATCAGGGGAGCTCTGACAGAATGAACAAAATAAACAAAATAGTTTTGAATCACAAAGTAAGGGGTTTCTCCCCATTTTTAACATTTTGTAAATTCTGTCTATAAATCTTGATGAGGCTATCTGTTGCCTGGAGTTGCAAAAGGTGGCTGAACATTATAGAAGACCTTAATGATAGCCTTGGTTGAACAATTTCTGGATCACATTTCGTTTGAATGCGGGTTAAGCCCGAAGACCCGTGAAGCGTATGGGCATGATCTGGCTGACTTCTCACGATTTTCCCAGACGGCGGGTGTACATGTGCCCCGGGAAGTGACCCGGAAACTTCTATTGGGCTACCTGGAACACGAGCGTGACCGGGGGCTCGCGATGAACTCCATTTCCCGGCGCTTGGTGGCGATCAAAGTTTTTTTCCGCTATTTGGTTCAGGAGGGGTTGCTTGAAAAAGATGTGACCGCCGTCATGGAGTCGCCCCGGCTCTGGAAAGTTCTCCCCACGACATTATCGATAAAGGAAGTCGACGCCTTGCTGAAGGCTGTAACGGGTGATGATCCGATGGCCGTCCGGGATCGGGCCATGATGGAGTTGCTTTATGCCTCGGGGCTCCGGGTGTCGGAGCTGACCCATCTGACCCTGGAAGATTTGCATCTCGAGAGTGGTTATCTCCGCTGTGTGGGCAAGGGGAATAAGATGCGGGTCACGCCGGTGGGCGGGACGGCGCGAGCGGCGATCGAGCGCTATTTCAAGGAGGCGCGCCCGAAGCTTGTCAAGAATCCGGCTGTGCGCCAGGTTTTTCTCACGCGGCGGGGGACGGGATTCAGCCGCAAGACGATTTGGAAACAAATCAAACTCTTTGCGAAGCGGGCTGGGATTACGAAAGAGGTGTCGCCTCATACCCTGCGGCATTCCTTTGCTACACATTTGCTAGCCAACGGTGCGCCTTTGCGTATGATTCAGGAAATGTTGGGGCATGCTGATATTGCAACGACCCAGGTGTATACGCATGTGGATCAAAACCGGTTAAAATCGGTGCATCAGCAGTTTCACCCGCGGGCGTAGGAAAGAGAGTGGTTATGATATTAGGCTTAAGACGGCCAAATCCGTATCGCGAATTGGAAAAGCGATTAGGTTACAAATTCAGTGATCGTGAATTTCTGGAGACGGCGTTGCTCCATCGCTCCTATCGCTATGAGGTGAAGGATGTGGTCACGGATAATCAGCGCCTTGAATTTCTGGGTGATGCCATTGCCGGCTTCCTGGTGGCGGCCCATCTCTATCGGATCCATTGTGATGGGGATGAGGGAGTCTTGACGGAGATGAGGAGCCGGTTGACGAGTGGGAAGGCGATGGCGGCAGTGGCTCGCGATATCGAATTGGGCGATTTTATGAGGCTGGGGAAGGGGGAGGAAATGGCGGGGGGGCGTAAGCGTGAAGCGCTCCTGGCGGATGGCTTGGAGGCCGTGATTGGCGCCGCGTATCTCGATGGAGGCGTCAAGGCGGCAGAAAAAATTGTCATCAAGCTGTTGATTCCGTTACTCGGCGAAAAGCCGACGGAAGAATGGATGGATAACCCGAAGGGAAAACTGCAGGAGCTTTCCCAGGGGCTTTATAGCTGTGGGCCTGAGTACCGTTGTGTTTCCGAAGAAGGCCCTCCGCATCGCAAGGTATTTGTGGTTGATGCGATTGTCGGTGGGGCTCGCCTGGGGCAGGGGACAGGCTCCAGTAAACGTGCCGCCGAGATCGAAGCGGCGATTGTGGGCGTCAGGAAGCTGTTGGCAGGACGATAGCCGCGGTAGCTTTACCGCGCCCGAAGGGCGCGGGATGCCTCCCTCAGCATTTTTTCAGTGGTATCCCAGCCTACGCATTCATCGGTTACTGAAACGCCGTGACGTAGTTCGGCAAGATCTTTGGGAATGGGCTGGCTCCCTTCACACAAGTTACTCTCGACCAGCATTCCGATGATAGCCTTGTTGCCGCTGATGCGTTGGGCCAAGACTGAATTCCAAACCTTCTCCTGAGCCGCAAAATTCTTGCCCGAATTGCCGTGACTACAGTCCACCATGAGAGTGGGGCGAAGGTGGCCGGCATTCATACGCTCGCAAGCATCCCGGACTCCTTCTGCCTCATAATTAGGGCCCGATTTTGCTCCCCGTAGAATCAGATGACCGTATGCATTGCCTTTTGTCCGGACGATGGCAATGTGTCCATCTTCATCGATTCCTAAAAAGCTTTGAGGATGGCGAGCAGCCTCCATGGCATCTACCGCCACCTGAACGTTCCCATCGGTCCGGTTTTTAAAGCCGATTGGCATGGAAAGGCCGCTGGCCATCTGTCGGTGGGTTTGTGATTCTGTGGTGCGGGCGCCGATGGCTACCCAGCTGACCAGATCCGCGGTGTATTGGGGCACAATGGGATCCAACATTTCGGTGGCGGTGGGTAGTCCCATCTCGTTTATTTTCAATAGCATACGACGTGCAATGCGTAAGCCGCAGGCGATATCGGCCGACCCATCCATATGTGGGTCATAGATCAGGCCTTTCCAGCCAATGGTGGTGCGCGGCTTCTCGAAATAGACCCGCATCAGAACAAAGAGCTCTTTTTCGACTTCCTTGCGGAGTGTGGCGAGTCGGGCGGCATATTCCAGGGCAGCCAGCGGGTCGTGGATAGAGCAGGGGCCGATGACTACAAGGAGGCGTGGATCCTTTCCTGCCAAAATATCCCTGATGGTCTGGCGCGCAGAAAGCACGTTGCTAAGCATGGTCGGTGAGGCATCCAGTTCCTGTTTGAGGGTGTGTGGAGTGATCAGTGGAATGAGTTCAAGAACGTTGAGATTTTCTGTTTTGGGAGGGGTGCTCATAGGCTATTACATTTCATGAAGGGTGGCGTCACGTTTGGGTGCTGGCCGTGGGGTTCCTTTACTGGATCCCTTTTTGTCTTTGTCGGGCATGATAAAGGGATCTTCCTTTTCCAATCGGTCCCCGAGTTCTGCCTCAATTTCGTCCGGACTTTCGCCGGCTTCCAGACGATTCAGGGCTTCCTGCATTCCCGATCCGAGTTTCATGCCGGTCATATCCGAAAACTTGCGCATCAGGTTGGCGGCTTGCCGGGGGTCCTCCTCACTCATGCCGTCGGCCTCACGGGCGAGGGCATCCATGGCCCGCTCCATTTTGGATTCATCCATTGGCATTTCAGGTTCACCTCCTGCCGGGGATTCCTTGGCCCTGCCGGTGTGCGCAAATACCGAAATTTGCTTTTCGAGCTTAATGCGTTTGCATTGGGGGCAATGGGGGCGCTTGTCGGGCTGAATGGTGCGCGACAGAAAATTATAGATCGTATTGCATTTATGACAGTAAAATTCGTAAATCGGCATAAATCAGCCTTTCCAAATATTCTTTAAAATTAAGGGGGGGCGTCCCGGATGTCAATACCGCCTGTACCCTGCGCCTGTAAACGGGAAAGGTTATCCTTTACTTTTTAGTGGCAGAAGTGTTTAATTAATAAGCAATTACGCCTTTTTTGCGGTTGACGCAAACCTTTCTCTTCCACACATCCGGAGGTGAGAACTGATATATACCGGATGATTATAGAGAGAGTCAGCCTTATGCCTAATCAAAAACCAACAGCCCCCCATCACCCGGCGGTCCCTTCCCACCATGCCCCAGCGCACCGACCGCCCGTCAGTCCTGCTGTCCCAGCCGATCTTGCGTCTGCGGATGTGTTTGCCACTTTAATTCCCGAATTGCAGCGCGCGGTGGCCGAGGAGGGGTATACCATTCCCACACCTATTCAGGCGGCGGCGATCCCGCATCTGCTGGCTGGGCGTGACTTGCTTGGATGTGCACAGACGGGGACCGGGAAAACCGCGGCGTTCACCCTGCCGCTTCTTCAGTATCTGACCCAGCACAAGCGCGTGCCTTCCCGTGGTCGGCCCCGTGTGTTGATTCTGGGCCCTACGCGTGAATTGGTCGCCCAGATCGGGGATAGTATCCGGACCTATGGCCGATATGTGAATGTGACCCATACCACTATTTTCGGTGGGGTGGGGCAGCAGCCGCAGGTGGTGGCGGTCAACCGTGGAGTGGATATTGTGGCGGCAACACCCGGGCGTTTGCTTGATCTTATGCAGCAGGGGCATGTCCGCTTGGATCAGGTCGAAGTATTTATTCTGGATGAAGCGGATCGGATGCTGGATATGGGCTTCATCCGCGATATCCGCCAGATTTTGAACGCCTTGCCCAAGAAACGCCACACACTCTTTTTCTCTGCGACCATGGCGAAGGAAGTCGTTGAACTTGCGCGCACGATGGTCCACGATCCTGTTCATGTAACGATTACACCGGGACAGCCGACAGTGGAAAAGATCGACCAGAAAGTGCTTTTTGTGGATAAGGGCAATAAGGATTCCCTTTTGGCTTCGCTCCTGAAAGATCCCTCGATCAATCGCGTGATTGTATTTGTGCAGATGAAGCATGCCGCCGACAAAGTGGTGCACAAGTTGATGATGTGTGGCATTTCAGCTGAGGCCATTCACGGCAATAAGAGTCAGAGTGCGCGAACGAGGGCGCTAGCAGGGTTTAAGGCGGGGAAGATCCGTGTGCTGGTTGCCACGGATATTGCGGCCCGCGGTTTGGATGTGGATGATATCACCCACGTCGTCAATTACGATCTGCCTCTTGAGCCGGAGACCTATGTTCATCGAATCGGCAGAACGGCCCGGGCGGGTGCCTCAGGTGATGCGGTCGCATTTTGTGCGGCCGAAGATCGTGAATTTCTGCGTGCGATTGAGCGGTTGATCCGCAAGGCCATTCCGGTGGATGTGGCACATGAATTTCATTCCGAGACGGCTCGGAACGCGACGGGAGCCAATGCGCGCCCGCCCCCGCGCCGACAGATGAGAGGCGGTGGTGGCGGTGG
>JBAWZF010000069.1 GCA_037143175.1 bacterium | reverse complement strand
CTTTTCATCAGATTTAATTCAGGAACGGCACACGGTCATAATTCGGTTGGCAACACTCGGCGACATTGCGCGTGCCAAGGGTATGACACAGGTGGCCCGGGATACCGGCCTTTCACGCGAAAGTTTGTATAAAGCATTATCTGGTGACCGCAGCCCTGGCTTCGATACGATTCTCAAAGTGATAGGAGCATTAGGGCTTGAATTACACGCTAGTCCGGCCCACGCATTTGCCGCCCGGTTCGCGGGTCAGTCAGCAGCATATCGAGCGTGAGTGTGGCGGCCTTCTCGTCAGGCAACGTGGCGAGGCAATACAGAACGGTTGGGTCCAAGCCCTCAAAAAACCGAAGCGCTTCGGTTTTTTTCCGATGAACCTGGTGTCACCGGCATGTAATTCTGAGTGATTCCAGCAATTCACAATTCCAGGGACATACTAATTGAGGTCTTTCGCCATTTGGGTTTATGCCAAGGAAAAATCACCACCGTTCTCTGAAGGGGAGGAATGACCAGTCGCCGCAGGTATGAGCGCGAGATTTCTCATGGAACTTTCCCATGCTCAGTGTATGATATCCCCATGATATCCCGGAACGACATCACAAATTACGTGGCGGCCTTGGCAGGTCAATTCGCCCCAGAGCGCGTAATCCTCTTTGGATCCTACGCCAGAGGAAACCCACATGAGGATAGTGATGTGGATATGCTGGTCATTATGAATCACGACAAGCGCAAGGATGTTGAGCAAGCGGTTGCCATTGATATCCAGCTTCAACGGAAGTTTCCTCTAGACCTGATTGTCCGCCGTCCATCAGAAATCAAAAAGAGGTTGTCGATGGGCGATATGTTTTTGAGCACTATTCTCAAGGAAGGCGTGATTCTACATGAACGCCATCCTTAACGAATGGATCGAAAAAGCGGAAGAAGACTATGGTGTGGCCATTCGTGAACTCCGTGCGCGTAAGAACCCAGCCTTTAACGCTATCTGCTTTCATGCCCAGCAATGTATCGAGAAGTACCTGAAAGCGACTCTGACCAAGCAAGCCAAGCCATTCACGAAAACGCATGACCTCGATGCACTACTAAACGCCAGTCTGGATCAATTCCCCCTTTGGGCCGGAATGAGTGCAGACATGAAGCGTCTATCGCAATATGCTGTACAATTCCGGTATCCTGGCGAATCCGCAGATCGCCCTGAAGCCGTTCTTGCGGTAAAAACGATGAAGCGCTGCCGCATGGAAATCCGGCAGACTTTGGGATTGCACGAAAGCGATTAGGGCGCGCACCAAGCCTCGCAAAATGAATGGTACTCCGAGGGAGGAACTACCTGCTGGCTCAGGCCATGCATGACGGTACCCTGTGTAAGATGGACCAGTATTAAACTTTGCCTGCCGCCATAATCTCAGCAAAGGCCCCATTGAAAATCAACGCCTTACGAACAGTTTGTCCCTTGGCGCCCCTTGTCATATAATACCTTACCATCTTCCAAAATGGTCGTTATGAAGGAATCCTTCATCTTCAATCTCTGGCGGGTTTCAACGGGGGTTTTGACGATTAGATCAAGAGGGAAAGACCGATTAATCCGCTTTCGGATGGTTAACGCCTGATCAACGTTTCGCCCTTTGTGAGACATAATCACCAGCAAATCAACATCACTGTCTTCATCGGCTGTTCCCCGGGCGTACGAGCCAAACAATACCACCCGATCCGGCTTGAATTCTTCAGCCAGTTTTTTCACATAGGTATTGATGTCTACCGTGTCAACCATGCCGAAATGCTACTTCACTTTCTTACTGAAATCAAGCAGGAGCCGAAATCCTTCCTGAATCCATATTGATAATCAACTACTTACAGACATATTGCCTTTCCCTTGGCGATCTTCTATTGGGACTGGGGGATCATCCGCCCAATTACTCGTGCACGCCGACTTTATAGAAATACGAACCTACACCCTGAACTGAGTCAGTGTAGACGTTTTCAGGGGGCCTGGCTGGCATGTTACTGGCGTCAGGGAAAACGGTGAAAGGGGTTTCCCCCATCAGATTTGTGGCCCGGCTCAGGTCGTAGAACCGGTTGGATATGCTAGGCCACCGGATAACCATTCCCTGTCCAGATGAATCCGATTCGCTACTGGTAAACCGAAATACAGAATTACTGTCCTTGGGATTGCACCCTGTAAGCCATTCCTGCCAATTCAGCATGCCATCACTATCCGAATCATTCGTCGCGGCGAATTCAAAATTGTTAGTCCAGCCGTATTGCGCAAGCCAGCATTCTGGGGTGCTGGTATTGGTTGTCAGATTCTCCGCAAAGGCGACATATATTAGTCCAGTCGTCGTCACATTGTTCCATGAAGAAGTATAGACAGACTTATTATTCGCTACGCTCACTCTTATACCGTTAGTAAAAATGCTTTCAATGTGATAGTACGCATCCGCCTTAACAACGAAACTCGTCGTTCCGCCATAAATCACATCTGTCATATGATTCGGTGTCACAGTACCATGAGGGCCAAACAATATCTCAATAGCCGGGTTATAGATAAACGCGTTGGACTTTATTGTGACACCAAAACTCTCGGAATAAACCTTTACCTCACCGGGACCAGGTGTACCGCTTCCAGCGGCTACGACCACTTGCGTTCCACTTTGATCAATAATATTACTTGCCGATACACCGCAGATTGTAACATTCGTTATATCAGCCCCACTACCAAGGTTAATACCGGAGATGACTACTTGATAGCCACCAGTAAAACTACCACTGGACGGAAGTATCCCTGAGCCAGGCATCCACCTCGCTATATAGGATATCGCACTGCCACCAGCAGACGTGAAATCACCACCTGCATATAGACTCGTGCCGTCATAAGCCAATGCATCGACACTGCCGTTCATGCCACTGCTGAGGGATGACCAGCCGGTAGTTGGGCTCCATTTCGCGATGTTATTCGCTGCAATACCACCAGCGTTAGTAAATACACCTCCCACATATAGGTTCGTCCCGTCAAACAACAACGCATTCACGCTAGCGGAAATACCATTCACACCACTGCCGAGGGATGACCAACCTGTAGTTGGGTTCCATTTCGCGATGTGGCTCGCGGCACTAGGACCTGCGGTCGTGAAAGCACCTCCTACATACAGGTTCGTCCCATCATGCACCAACGCTGCCACATTGCCATTGACGCCAGTACTGAGGGGCGACCAGTCAGACGTTGGGCTCCATTTTCCTATGCGATTCAACAGTGCGCCGTTGTATGAGTAAATGAACTGGCCACCTGCAAACAGATTCGTCCCGTCGTTCGCCAATGCAGCCACATTGCCATCCAGGTCGTGACTAAGGGAAGACCAACCAGTCGCTGGATTCCATTTTGCTATACAGCCCAGCGATAATGAACTCCCCGTCAGGAACACGCCGCCTGCAAACAGGTTTGTCCCCAAATAGGACAAGGCATTCACACCGTCGTCCAGACCATTACCGAGAGACGTCCAGCCAGTCGTTGGACTCCATTCTGCTGTGTTGTTCGCTGCAATACCGCCAGCACCAAAGAAATCACGTCCTATATAAAAATAATTACCTCCTACATAAAGATTCGTACCGTTATAGGCCATGGCCTTCACACTGCCGTTCACACCATTGCTGAGGGACGACCAGCCAGTCGTTGGGTCCCATTTTGCAATGCCGTCCACTGGGATACTAGAGCCACTGCTCGTGAACCCCCCCCCCACATAAAGGCCCATTCCGTCATATGCCAATGAACGTACTCTTTTGTTTATAGGTACATAGGCGTTGCCGAGTTTAGTCCAAGAGTACTGACCCGTATACTCACCGCTGATCACGCCCTTAGGGTTCACAATGTAAGCCTTTGATAATGTGGTATCCCCGAGAGAAGTAGACCGAACAACGACATCCAGGCCCCCAGACACACCTACCAGAGGAACCCTAATCGACACCCAGTTTGTTCCTTGATTTCCGATGATCGCGTCCACTCCGCCGATTGTCACATTTATAATATCGAAGCCATCACCTATACTGGGCACCGTATTTGTTATACAGACCGTGTTACCCCCAGCAAAGGGACCTTTGCTTGGAATAACCGTCCAGGTCTGAGCATTTGTCGATTCGTCGAGCCAATAGTTCGTTGACCATAACCATGTAACTGATGAATTATTCATCATTGTGAATATCCCGGTATTCGTTCCAGTACCTGATGACGGTACGCTCCCCGACCCGACCCAACCAATGCAAACGAAATGATTAGACACACCTTCCGAAATAGGGGAATTCGTGACGGAAGCAATCACAACTGTTCCATCAGAAAAGTAACTAGTTCCATCTGGAGGAATTGCATTGGCTAATGGCGTCGTCACATCTAGTGTATAAATGTTAATTGCCCATTTCGCGTAAAGGGTGTGAGCAAAAGCATTCGTCGCTGTCGTCAAAGATGTTACTTGCGCCCCTGCCCCACCTGCACTAGTAAACCATCCCCCGAAAGTGTATCGCGATCTTGTCGGAGCGGGCAACGACCCATAGGCCGAATTGTAAGTGACAATTTTAGTACTCGGCGATACTGCCCCACTTTGCGCATCGAACGTCACAGTGTAACTGTTACGAGTCCATTTCGCGTAAAGCGTGTGGTTTGCCGTATTCGTCACTGTCGTCAAAGATGTTACTTGCACCCCTGCTCCTCCTGCAATAGTAAACCACCCCGCAAAAGTATATCCATACCGTGTTGGAGCGGGCAACGACCCATAGGCCGAATTGTAAGTGACAATTTTAGTACTCGGTGATACTGCCCCACTTTGCGCATCGAACGTCACAGTGTAACTGTTACCAGTCCATTTCGCGTATAATGTAATAGCCGTTACAAAGTTAAATACTGACGAAGGAAATATTTGTACTCCCGTCCCGCCAGATCCAGTCCACCAACCACTAAAGGCATATCCAGTGCGTGTCACTGTTGGTAGCGAATCAAAAGTGCTGCCATACAAAATACTTCTCGTTGACGGATTGTATGCACCACCTTGCGAATCGTACCCGACACTATAAAGCTTTGCTTCCCACAATGCAGTTAAGGAGTGATCATAATTAAATGACACATACGTACCTGAACTGCAAGAATCTCCGTTAACATTGTACCAAAGTTGAAAGGTATACCCGACCTTAGTTGGTGTAGGAAGGGCACCATAAGTTTGACCGTATATAACTGTTTTTGATGCGGGACTTACCGAACCTCCATTAGGGGCAAACGTAACGGTAATCGCTTGTACATTTGTGGCAGTAGCAAAGAGACAAAATGCATAGAAAAAAGCTGCTTTCATGCTTCGAAATCGAAAAAGATTATTAATGCCGTAATTCATCGCAATCATCCCGTTTTCAATCCGGTTTTTCATCAACAACTCTCATGCACTTTTTGCCATATGGTCTCGATCTTCAGCACTTCCCCATCAATGGCAACACTTGTGGCCCTCTTTTTTATTGCATCTATGACTATCAAGCAGTTTGAGTCGGAGAGCCATGTTGGAGCATTTCGACACACAACTATATCCCCATTTACCTTTTGAGTTAATTGTCCAGTAAAAGCAGTTCCGCCACGCCCTGTCACCATTACAATGCCGTTAATTTCCTTCATGTAATTATTAACCTGGTAGCGGTAAAGCCTTAGTAATCCGCACAATAGTGTCTGCGGAGATATTCTTTTTATTATTATCAGCATCGATGATCTGTATTGTAACGCCCATGACAGGATGTTCTCCTACTTTCATCCATCTACAGTAAATCATTGTATTGTTATGAAAAAAGATATTACAGGGAGCCGTGTGGATCTTAATTTCATCAATCGTCATTATTTTCCTCTTTTAATGAGCCGTAATGTCACCTGACACAATGAGGTAACGGGTAGAATTTCAGATTACGCCTTACATGATTCACCCAAAAGCCTACCTTGTCGAGCCTGTAATTGAATTCCCCGCACTCATCCGAAAACTAAACGAATCCATAATCAAACCTGGTTTGATCTCCACGCCCATCCCCCACCATTTCAGAGACATCCGCCCCTATACACCGCACCGGCATCATGAAAATCCAGCAGGCATGACTCCAACAAAAACTCAACCGCCCACACACCCGGCATGACACCAACTCCTCAGCTTTCCTAACCAACAGTTGGCTTTTTGAAATCCAAGCATCACCAATTCAACTTCCCCCGCGCCCTGGACATCCTACAGAGCCGTATTAAGGAAGTAACATTCAACGAGTTGGCAGGGAAGCTCAGGCATCGAGTTAACAGAAAGGGAACAGGAGGATGGACACGGCCAGAAAGATGGTATATTTTGCCGAAAGAATAGCTAAAGCATGTCTACATCTGATTCACAAAGGACTGAAGGAGAAGGCTAGTATGATCCCAAGTTTTATATTTACAACCTTGTTCACTTTATTATTGCTAACAAGCAGATCACCAGCAGGGAGTCTGGATCCTACTAATGCACCCGGACCCACCATGCACACTCTTGAGGAGATCTATCAGAAACAGGTTGATACCGCCCAGAAAGTTACTGCATTTGTATCGCCACAGACGCTGTCATCCACAACAACAGCGATGTCGGCGGGCTATTACGCGGCGACAAACCTGACGATGGTGGACGTGGACCTGGCGGCAGTGAACATCAGGAAGAACGTGACAATATTCGGCGTTATTGGAATATTGAGCACGAATGCGGGAGCTAGCGCCTATTATGCTGCGGTTCCGAAGACGGGACAGACGATCTCCTATGTGGCGGGGGATGATGGCGACTTAGAAAAGGGGGTGGTTTTACCGAGTCCTCGATTCACAGATAATGGCGACGGGACGGTGACGGACAACCTGACTGGGCTTATTTGGCTGAAGAACGCCAACTTTAAGGCGGGCTCACGCACATGGGCAACTGCCCTGACGGATTGCGCCACACTAAACAGTGGCGAGGGTGGTCTGACCGATGCATCGGTGGAGGGCGACTGGCGGCTACCGAACGTTAAGGAACTGGAGAGTTTGATTGATTTTGGTAGTTACAATCCCCCGCTGCCGGTGGGCCATCCGTTCACTGGCGTTCAGGGGGGTACCTACTGGTCGTCTTCTACGCGCAAGGATGATACGACCGGCGCGTGGATCGTGTACTTGAACAGTGGCAACGTGGCCTACACCAGTAAGGCGGGCGTAAGCTTTGTGTGGCCCGTCCGCGGTGGTCCGTAAAAGTAGGGCTTAGTTAATGATTGCAAAATCCAAAAGCCTACTTTTAGCCCCCACACTGGGGTTCTTGTTATCAACCACAACATGGGCCTCTACCGGCATTGACCCTACCAATAAACTTGCTTGGGCAGAAAACACAGGATGGGTAAATGCCTCACCCACGAACCAAGGCATAACGATTCATTATAATGGAACAAGCGGATACCTATCTGGGCTTACCTGGGGCGAGAACATTGGATGGATTAAACTAGGCAGTGACCCGGGTGGCCCCTATGCCAATACAACTGCCACAGACTGGGGTGTGAATCTTAACGCAGCTGGGAATCTCTCTGGACTTGCATGGGGTGAGAACATCGGGTGGATCAAATTCAATTCTGCCAGCAATCAGGTGACCATCAATATGATCACAGGGACTTTTGATGGTTACGCATGGGGTGAGAACATGGGCTGGATCCATTTCAGAGGCACTGCACCCGATTACAATGTCCGCACCATTGCTTTTGATACTCAATCATTGGGTACACCCAACTGGTGGATGACTCAATATGGCATCAGCGACGAGAACAACTTCGGCGTCAAAGGGACTCCCCTCTGGCAAGATTATGTAGCTGACACGGATCCAACGAACCCGGCTTCGCGCTTCCAAATATCAGTCATTTCGAACATCTCTCCACTCACCGTCTATTTCCCATCATCATCAAGGCGATACTACACTCTCCAGCGGCGCGAAAATCTTCAGACCGGAATTTGGTCAAACGTTACTGATCAGATCGGTGTTCGAGGTGTAGGCGGTCTTGATTCATTGCAGGACACCACGACAGGATCCCAACAGTTTTATCGGGTTGAAGTAAATGTGTCGCCTTAAGTCACGCACCTGTCCCCACACCCAAGTTCATCAGACTAAAACAAAGACTTTCCCGACGATTCGCCACCCTGTTCCCATTACGGCAGAGGCTAATACGACGGTTTTTTGAAATTGAGAAATGATCCGCAATAATTCAACCCCGCCTGGTGCCAGCCATTCCGAACCTTCTGGTCACCCAAAAACCAAACTTAGTTTGGAAATGGCTATTACCCCGAATGGTTTAACGACCCTACCCCATCAGGTTATCGGCATGAATACCAGCCATACTGCTAGAACGAGGATCGGACTCAGATCTGTCATCTATTTCTTGGATGATATTTGGAGTCAGCCAGTCGCTATCAGGCCTCGCTATCAGTCGAGCATTATTGTACACCCAGTCTAGTTCGAGAATCGTACGTCCGACGTATGCGCCTCCTTCACGTTCCACCGCGAACCGAGGCTTGGGGCAAGCAGGAGCGTCTGAATCCAAACTGGGTTTGGAAATGGCCTGCCTGGTGGTTCTCCCCTGTTTCGATACTGCCGACTGCGCTGTGAAGCATGGATTGGCGAGTTCACCGGGTGCGATTATGTCTTGGCCGGACTGAGATTGATGGAGGAAGTGGGAGAGTGGGTGAGGCTGTCGGAGGGATGGATGGGATGTGGGCATAAAGCTGGACTTTCAAAGTCGTGAGCAGAAAATCATCACCCCTCTTTTCTCAATAATTCGATTCATCATTCAACCGTTTTTTCAGTAATGTGAATGACACAAAACGAACAGGAGACACATGGACAAGGTTAAATTGCTTACTGATTTTATTCGAGCAAAAGCGGAGAGCCAAGCTTCATCAAAGAAGCCCATCGACTGGGATGCGAGGAAAAACAAATGGATTACTCAAATCGACGCCTTATACGGCACTATTCGGGGGTGGCTTAAACCATTGGAACAGGAACAAGTGTTAAGCTTTCTTGAAACAGAGATTTCTTTGGAAGAGGAATACATTGGCAAATATACGGTCAAGGCACTTACTTTACTTGTCGGCAATCAGCGCGTCTCATTTTATCCTAAGGGCACGTTGATTATTGGAGCCGATGGCAGGATTGATATCAAGGGCCAAAAAGGTGTGCGCACTATTCTTGTTAATAAAGGCAATTGGACTCTTTATGAAAAGACCCCTAAAATCAGGTTTATTCCTTTCAATCAACACTCATTTCAAACCGTTCTTAAAGAGGTAATGGAATGACGGCATCGATTAACCCTATCCAGATTCATCTGGACGAAATCTTGGAACACTATCAAATTGTCCGTGACAGCATTGTTAAAACTGCCGAACAAACAAAATCATTGCTCACCTCAAGCACCGTTCCTCCTGACCATCCCTTTTTCGGCAAGAGTGTTAACGAAGTTTCCAAGTTCTATTCCGATAAACTTGAAGAAACAGACTGCCAAACGAGCCTCTTCATAGTTGCATCAGCAGAAGCCGCCTTGCGGGTTGATTACACACAAAGGGTTGATCGGAAGAAAAAGGATTCTATTAGTCGGGAGTTCAGAGCGATTGACAAAGCTAATAGCGACAAAATCAGCCTTGATAATCACATTCTTGATACACTGGCCAAACAACACCCAACCGCTAAAGCCAGTGTAAGTCAATTACGGGGCGCACTGCATTATCGGCATTGGTTAGCTCATGGGAGATACTGGTATCTACTTGGACAAAAATACGACCCTTCTGGTCTTGCAAAAATAATTACTACATTGTTTCACAAAATAGGTCTGAATACCTCCCCGCCCTTACCTCGCACCAAATCTCAAACCCTAGTTTGCATTCCACCCGAAAACTAACCAGCAGGTGGCTTTGGTTATAGCTCCCCACCATCAAACCGCAGTTTACCCACCCCCTGCTCACCCCTATCAAATTCATAATGACCACGCAGTCACTTCCACCCTAAACCTTCATTACAGCCAATGTTTATAATACCGCTATTCATATTCCATTTGTTATAGAGTTTATAATAAGTATCCACGTGATTATTTACTTGGGAGTCGTGATCACCATCCTCGCGGCCTGCGGTCTTCCCCGCACACGCTGGGTTCCTTTTATGGCACCACTGCTGATCCTTTATACGGTTATGACGGGACTTCAACCCAGCGCGGTCCGGGCCTGCATCATGGCAATTGTCTATTGGCTCGCCCCACTACTGGGCCGCAAGCCCGATATTTTCACGACCCTAGCGGCCTCGGCCATCATCATCCTGGCCATGCAGCCAGAGGATCTCACCAATATCGGCTTCATCCTCTCCTATACTGCCGTCCTCGGCTTGGTGCTGTATTGTCCGGTCTTTTCCGGTTGGCTCAAAACCTTCTTCGCCAAGGACTCACTGAAACTTGAACCCGATCCACCCTGGCAAACCAACCTCCGCGCCCTGTGGCATCACTTCAGCGACCTCCTTTCCGTCTCCCTGGCAGCCTGGCTGGTGACCATGCCACTCACCATCCTTTTTTTCGGAAATTTCTCCCCCATCGGACTCCCCGCCAACTTGCTCGTCGTCCCCCTCTCCTCCCTCGTCATCATCACTGGGGTGTTGTCACTCACACTGGGTTCCTTCGCGCTATTCTTTGCCGATCTTTTCAATCACGCCAACTTGGCATTGATCGTCCTAATGACCGAATCCGCCAGATGGTTTGCATCCATTCCCTATGGCTACATGAAGGCTCTGCACATCCCGCTTTGGGTGGTGCTGGGGTTTTACGGGGTACTTGTGGGGATTCGTTTCATGATCTGGGTTTATGCCAGGGAGAAGCCCAATACGCCCATTGAGGAAGACTCCTGATCTGCTTCCTCTCCCATTTTTGTCCGCCGTAGCCTTGGCGAAGGAGGAGCGGGAGAGGATTGAGGTGACCGATATTGTAAAATTGACAATACAGAGAGTTGACAACATGTATCCTTGAGGCTACCATCATGAGCAGAATTGAAATACGTAAAACAGAAGTTTTCACCCGTTGGATGGATGCCTTACGCGACATTCGTGCCAGAGCTCGCATCCTCGTAAGAATAGAGCGTCTGGCAACAGGAAATGCGGGAAATGCAAAACCAGTTGGGGCGGGCGTTTCTGAACTGAGAATTGATTATGGACCAGGTTATCGAGTTTACTTTAAACAACAGGGCCATGCTGTAATTATCCTTCTGGCTGGTGGAGACAAGCGAACACAACCTACAGACATTAAAACCGCATTGCATCTTGCACAGAATCTATAGAGGGCAATATGAGCAAAACGAAAACCAGCCGTTATGACGTAGCCGAACACCTCCGCAATCCCGAGGAAATGGCCGCTTATCTTGAAGCCAGTTTAGAGGAAGCCCATGGTGATGCCGCATTTATTGCCAAAGCGCTTGGTGACATTGCCCGCGCCAAAGGCATGACACAGGTGGCCCGGGATACGGGCCTCTCACGCGAAAGTTTGTACAAGGCATTATCGGGCGACCGTGGCCCTAGCTTCGACACTATTCTCAAAGTAATGGGTGCCCTGGGGTTGGAATTGCACGCAGGTCCGGCCCACGCGTGACGTTTTACCGGAAGCGGGTTGGCCGGTATTGATCTCTGCCTGATTCCCTTACACTAGCATCCCATAGCCATAGTTGAAACGCACGCACGCCAATCCGGCGAAA
>JBAWZF010000068.1 GCA_037143175.1 bacterium | reverse complement strand
AACACCCGTTCCCATACCGAACACGGAAGTGAAGGGTCTCAGCGGCGATGGTACTAGAGCTTTGGCTTTGGGAGAGTAGCACGTTGCCGGATTTTTTTTCGAGGGCTTGTGAGTAACATCACAAGCCCTTTTTTATTGCACCAACACAGTTTCAGAGCTATAGATCAAATAAAGGCGTTGAATTTTCTTCTGGAGGGCGAACCTCGTGTGAGCCGCGTGAAAAGAAAGAACTTAATGAGTAGAATTTTTTATACTGCTATTTTCATCTCTTCTCTGTCGCTTACGTGCTTTTCCGCCCCTGTCCTCTCTAATCAAAATGACCCACTTATGAATACTAACTCTGCAATAGCAATGTTCGGCTCCGGCTGCTTCTGGTGCTCTGAAGCCGTTTTTCAACGCATCCCCGGTGTGACTTCAGTTAAATCCGGATATTCCGGTGGGAAAACCAAAAACCCGACTTACAAGCAGGTTTGCACAGGTGATACCGGTCATGCAGAAGTTATTCAAATTTCATATGACCCTCAAAAAGTCTCGTATGAAAATTTATTGGATACTTTCTGGCTGAGCCATGATCCCACGACTTTGAACCGACAAGGAGCTGATATTGGGACCCAGTATCGCTCTGTGATTTTTTATTATGATGATATTCAAAAAAACGCAGCAGAAAAATCAAGGCTGTCGCTTGATAAGTCAGGAAAACTCAAGGCCCCCGTGGTCACTCAGATCGTCCCAGCCGCCGAATTTTATCCCGCCGAGGACTATCATGCGGATTATTATAATAAAAATAAGTCCGCTCCTTACTGCCGTTTTGTCATTGCCCCGAAACTCGAGAAATTAAAAAAGTAATTTTATTTTGGAGTGCGGCGGCTTGACGCCGCTTTGTTCCGGCGCGGCTTGACGCGCCGATTATATCGCAGCCCCTCAAGCTGGGCCGAGTAAAAGCGGTCTCAAGCTCAGCACTCCCGTATTTTAGTTCTATGAATCCTCCTCCATGGTCATTATTACGCCAAGTTGCTACCGAGGAAACTGCCCGACTCATTAGCAGGCTCCCTTCTCAAATCAGGGCGAATATTCAGAAAATTCCAATAATTTTTGAAAAATTTCCAAACTCCGCACTAGTTGCCGATGGGGTAGAGGCGGATGTAATGGGCTTATTTGTCGGAGATGACTACCCTCATGAGTCGTGTGACCCAATGCCAACGGAAATTTATTTATTTCTTAATAATATTTGGGATGAAGCTCATTCCGAAATGTCTGTTTTTCGCGCGGAGGTCCGGAATACTCTTTTGCATGAATGGGGGCATTATTTGGGACTTGATGAAGAAGAATTGAATGATCGGGAACTGTAGAATATATCCAGGGCAGACGCATCTAAATTTCTATTATTCCGGCCTTTCTGGCTCAAATATTCAGGAGGAAAGGCCTTTTTTGGAGTGCGGCGGCTTGACGCCGCTTTGATTTCGGCGCGGCTTGACGCGCCGTGCTCTCGGCCTGTCAAGCCAGGCCTTATGAAAGCGGCGTCAAGCCGCCGCACTCCAAATTGGCGTTGCCAAATAGAGTCAAAATGGCCAGAAATCTGGGATTTAGATGCGTCTGACCTGAGAAATTTTTACGCATCTATTGACGCCATTATAGAGATGGTATAGGCTTTACAAATATCAGTTGCAGGTATCTGGCTGACTAATGGTAATTAATCAAAAAGGAGTTCGATTATGTGTAAGCTGTTCCGAAAAGTTAAAGGGTTTACGTTGATTGAGTTGTTGGTGGTTATTGCCATTATCGGCATCTTGGCCGGATTGCTTACCCCTGCGCTGTCGAGTGCCCGTGAAAAAGGGCGACGAGCTGTTTGTGCCAATAACGAGAAACAAATCGTTTTGTTCCTCAAAATGTATGCAGGTGATAATGCAGAAAAGTACCCTTCTACGAGTCTGACTAATTTGTTCGGATCATATGTCAAGGCGGGTGATTTGGGGATTTTTGTTTGTCCGTCTTCGAAGGCCACGAAAATATCGACCTTTGCCGGATTTGGCGCTGGTAACAGTGCCTATGCTTATGGTGGTGCGAAACAGGACGAATCGTCCGCCTCGGGATCACCTATTGTGTGGGATAAAGTGAGCTCGGATCCTACTGCGGCGCTAGCCATTCCTTCCGATACTGTTTGGGGTGGAAATCATCAGAATGAAGGTGGGAACGTTGGATTCATTGGAGGGCAAGTTCAATGGTTCACCAGGCAGGGTAGCGACACTAACTCGACAACTATTTCTTATTTGGCTAAGCAGGTGACGAATACTACTTTTTGGACTACAGACGCAAGCCTGTTTTGATCCACGCATCTGAGTGAATCTAGCTTTGAATTGATCTGGCCGGGGACATGAAAATGTCTCCGGCTTTTTCTTTGCCCGTTTGATGTTCTCCTCTTCAAATCTTTCCCCATGATTGCCAAAGTTGTAGTTGATGTTGCCGTTGACAAGCAGTTCGACTACCTGTTGCCCTGACTGCTCGACATCAAGCGTGGATCTCGCAAGGGAGGGGCGTGACGTGCCCCTCCCTCGTAAACTACTTTGTCTGTTTCTCCTTTTCATCCAGAATTGATTTCCAGAATATCCGGCCATTCGGATCCTGACGGATGGACTCAGCTTTCTCTTCCGGCATCCACGCGTTTCCCTCCCATGCAATGAATTCCCTCTTGAATGGCGGGGTCTTCTGTTCCAGTTTGTTTAAACGCAAGTTCTGCTTCGTCATACTTCCTCTCTTCTTTCATTGTTTTTTACTGTCTGTTCAAGAGCCACCAATCGGCGCTCAAAATCTTCCAACTCCCGAACCTTTAAGGCGTGGCCGAGAATGTCATTGCAAATCAACCGTCGCAGGCGGTCGTCTTCCGTATCCAGCAGTTCAGCAAGTTCCGCCATGGCCCGGGTGGCATGGGTTTTGACGGAATCCATGGTCTCGGAAAGAACTGTATCGCGTTGCCGTGCAAGTTCAGCGCGGAAAACGGGATCTTTCAACCAGCGATGCGCTGTCGAGCGGCCCACACCAGCAGCCCTGCAGGCCGCTTGGATGTCAGGATTAGTGACAAGCTCAACTAACAGTTGCTGCTGTCGCAAGGTCAACCCTGTGACAGTTTCAGTATCAAGATCGGGCGATTCATCCATCGTATTCTCTCCTTTTTCTGTTTTGTTTTCGTTTGCTGCCTCCATTATATGTGTGGAAATCAACGGCCTGGATGGAACTTGAAGCGTTCCTATATAAGGATCTATGGCCATAGGCACTAAGATAAGACAGTCCAACCCATCTTAATCTTAATCGTAATCTGCTGCCCCAGAGAGGCTTGTGATATATAATGTTTCTAATACATTGCCGCGCAACAACTTGAGTTTGATGTGCTGGCGGATGACATTCTGTATCCGTGTACCAGTTTGTGCCATTATGTGCCACGTATTCAGGCCGCCAGAAATCAACCACCCATTTTTTACGATTATTTTCGCGCTTTAACGAAAAATCAACGGATCAACAACCAACTTGTTTATGAAAGATGAGGGGTGTATCTTCCAGTTTAGTCATGCGACTTTTGGACATAGAAAAAAAGGCATTAGCCCATGCCCTCAACGGTGTGGAGGGCGTGGCTTATCTTTATGGCTCTCGAACCGATCCTTTAGGCAAGGGCGGGGATATTGATTTACTGGTCTTTTCCCATGTGGATTCTCCCTACCGGCTATCTCAAAAAATTTCCGTGCGCTTCCGCATGGAATGCGATGAGAAAATAGATGTGTTGGTTGTTAACCCGGAGCGCATTTCGGAAGAACAGAAGCCGTTTTTAGAGCTTATCAAGCGGGAGGCGTTGCTCATTCAATGAATACAGCGGAACAGATCGAGGTCACAAAACGGGACTTGGGTAAGGTAATGGACGCGATGGCGCTGGTTCAGGCATCCTTAAATAAACTCGCTCCTTATGAAGAGACGCGACATTACAGCGCAGATGAAAGTGAACCGTATGATGCTTTGAGTGACCGGTTCATTCGCTCGGTTGAGGTGAGTCTTAAATTTTTCAGAAGCTATGAGCGCCTTCAGTTCGCCGAGGAATCGGACACACTTCGTGACCGGCTTAACCGGATGGAGAAGCTGAAGGTAATTACCTCTGTTGAGCGCTGGTTCAATATGCGTGATGTGCGAAATCGGATTGTGCATGATTATTTGCCGAACGAAACCAAGCAGATGTATGATGATGTCATGGGAGATTTTGCCAAGGAACTATCCTTCCTGGTCGAAAAAATTCGACAAATAAAGTTTTGATTTGCTCGAATCTTTTTCCTTTGAACGTTTCACCCCATGATTGCCAAAGTTGTAGTTGATGTTGCCGTTGACAAGGAATTCGACTACCTGATCCCTGACTCTTTGACTGCTCAAGTCAAGCTTGGATCCAGAGTCAATCTCTCCTTTGGCCCCCGCAAGACCCAGGGTTACGTTGTTGGGTTTAGTCAATCTTCGGCACACCCTAAGCTCAAAGCCATTGAGTCGGTTGTGGGGGAGAAACCGTATATCGCAGAAAGCCTCCTTAAACTCGCCCGCTGGATGGCGGACTATTACTGTGCGCCTGTTGAATTGGCCGTGCAGGCGGTTCTGCCAGGGGCGGTACGGAATCAAGCCGCGAAGTTTAAAGAGCAGTTGTTTGTGGAGTTGGTGGCGGAGAAATTCGATCAACCCATCATTAACACCCTCACCCCAACCCTCTCCCCTGAAGGGAGAGGGAGTAGTGCGCATGAACTCCCTCTCCCTTCAGGGGAGAGGGCGGGGGTGAGGGTCTCTTCCCCCAAATTAGTCCGCTTAAAATCCCCCAAACAAGCTGCTGTTCTTGATTTCCTTCAGACCCGTGGCGGAATGTTCCTTCATGACCTCATCAAGCTTTCCGATTCCGATGCGGCCACGGTGCGTGCTTTGGAAAAAAAAGGAGTGGTCCGCATCAATAAACAGGCGGCCTTGCGTGACCCCTTCGCCAATCACACGATCTTGCGTACCGAGCCCCTCGCCTTAATGCCCGGACAGGCCGTGGCGCTAGAGGTGGTCAAGCAGGCGATTGATAAGCCTTCCGTCATCCTCCTCCACGGCGTCACCGGGAGCGGTAAGACGGAAGTCTACCTGCAAGCCATTGATCATGCCTTGAATCAGGGAAAAGGGGCGATTGTGTTAGTCCCGGAAATCTCATTGACCCCCCAGACGATTGAGCGCTTCCGTAGCCGGTTTGGGGACACCATCGCGGTACTCCATAGTCACTTGTCCTCCGGAGAACGTCATGATGAATGGCATCGAATCCATTCGGGGGCGGCCCAGATCGTGGTAGGGGCTCGATCTGCTGTTTTTGCACCTATCGTTAATCTCGGGCTTATTGTGGTGGACGAGGAGCATGAGCACACTTATAAGCAGGAGGAGATGCCCCGTTATCATGCCCGCGATGTAGCGGTCATGCGGGGGCATTTTGAAAAATGTGCGGTACTGCTGGGTTCGGCCACCCCGGCGCTTGAATCCTTCGCCAACGCGAAAAATGGCAAGTATCAACTGGTTGAAATGATGAACCGGGTGGATCATCGCGCGATGCCTCACATGCGTATTGTGGATATGCGGCAAGAAGCGGAGCGCACAGGCCGGCTGTCCATTTTTTCTCGCGACCTTGTGGATGCGGTTCGTAAGCGTATTGACAAGGCTGAACAGGTGATTTTATTCCTAAATCGCCGCGGTTATGCTTCATCATTGGTGTGCCCCAAGTGCGGCCTGGTCGCTAAATGCAATGAATGTAGCATTGCCATGACCTATCATCGGCACGATGAGACGCTCAAATGCCATATATGCGGTGCGATTCAAGGGGTGCCTGATCGTTGCCCGGGATGTCAGGATCCGGCTATTAAATTTGCCGGAATTGGCACCCAAAGAGTGGAGGTGGCTGTCGGAAAGCTGTTTCCAAAAGCTCGAATTGCCCGCATGGATGCTGATGCGACTCGAGGGAAGGATTCACATCGACGAATCCTGAATGAATTCAAGACTGGTAAAATTGACATACTGGTTGGTACACAAATGATCGCCAAAGGGTTGGATTTTCCGAATGTGACACTGATAGGGGTGCTTAACGCTGATATGAGCCTTCATATGCCGGATTTCCGGGCTAGTGAACGTACTTTTCAGCTTTTAACGCAGGTGGCTGGGCGGGCTGGGCGTGGTGAGATTCCTGGGGAAGTGATTGTGCAGACCTCAACCCCATTTCACCAGGCGATTCAAGCGGCGCGGCGATTGGACTATGATGGCTTCTGTGACCAGGAGAATGAGTTCCGGCGCGAACTGGGTTATCCCCCTTTTGGGCATTTAGTTTGTGTGGGAATCAAGGGAATGGACCAGATTAAGGTGACGAAGGCGGCGGAACAGTTTGCCGCCCAGCTTCAACCATTGCTTTCCTCCAAGGTGATTGTGAGTGGGCCGGCTCCTGCCCCCCTTGAGAAAGCAAAGGGTCAATTCCGGCATCAGATCATGCTACGGGCTCCGACGACCAAGGCCATTACGGAATCGTTAAAGGTGGTCGCCCGTGAATTCCGCTGGCCCTCCGGCGTCTCCGTATACATCGACGTTGATGCTGTCTCGTTAATGTAGGGGAAATAGTTCTTGGTTGTCTGTTATTGGTATTGGATTTTGATGTGTGAGCAGTTATTTTAGCCGGACAGAGGTAATTGATATGCAGAATAATAAGTTTTATGTAACGACCCCGATTTACTATGTAAATGACAGGCCCCATATCGGGCATGCGTATACCACGATTCTGGCTGATGTTCTGGCCCGGTACCATCGGCTATTGGGTGTGCCCACCTTTTTCCTTACGGGCTCAGATGAACACGGGCAGAAGGTTCAGCAGGCGGCCGAGAAGGGCGGCGTGAGCCCTCAGCAACATGCCGACACCACGGTCGTAAGATTTCAGGAATTGTGGAAAAAACTCGAAATTACAAATGATGACTTCATTCGTACTACCGAGGCCCGCCATAAAGATGTCGTGCAGAAAATCTTCCAGGATTTGTACGAGCGAGATGAAATATACCGGTCGGAATATGACGGCTGGTATTGCGTCCCTTGTGAGCGATTCTTCATGGAGAAGGATTTGGACAATGGCGCCTGTCCTGATTGTAAGCGGCCCGTGGAGCGAATCCGCGAGTCCAATTATTTCCTAAGAATGAGCAAATATCAGGAGTGGCTCATTCAGTATATTCAAGAGCATCCCAAATTCATTCAACCTGATTTCCGGCGGAATGAAACCCTCGGGTTTCTTCGTAAAAAGCTTACCGATCTCTGTGTTTCCAGGCCAAAGAGTCGCCTGAGTTGGGGCATTGAGCTGCCTTTTGATAAGGATTTTGTTGCCTATGTCTGGTGCGATGCCCTGACGAATTATATCAGTGCCGTGGGATATCTGTCTGATGATGAGAAATTCAAAAAGTGGTGGCCTGCTTCCTATCACCTGATCGGCAAAGACATTTTGACGACCCACACGGTCTATTGGCCCATCATGCTTAAGGCCATGGGGGTTGAGCTTCCAGAAACCGTTTTCGCCCATGGCTGGTGGCTGATGGGGGACGCCAAGATGAGCAAAACGACCGGGAATGTCGTCGACCCGATGCAATTTGTGGATCAATACGGAGTGGATGCTTTCCGCTATTTTTTGATGGCGGAAATGGTGCTGGGCCAGGATGCCAGCTTCACTGAGGATGCCTTTATCCGTCGCTATAATGCGGATCTAGCCAATGACCTTGGTAATATGCTTAGTCGGCTGATCAAGATGATCAGCACCTACACCGGGGGTGTATTACCCGCGCCGGATGTCACTGGTGAGGATGAACTCACGCTCCGTTCCGCCGCTCTTGAGGCCGCCGGCACCATGGAAACGATGATTACCAATATGCGTATCGACATGGGGCTGACAGCTGTTGCCAATGTGGTGCGTGCGGCCAATCGTTATCTTGAAAAGAAACAGCCATGGACGTTGGCGAAGCAGGAGGATAAACGGCCTTTGCACACGGTGCTTTACACCGCTGCGGAAACTTTGCGTATTGTGAGCGGTTTGCTGTATCCGGTTATGCCTGGCAAGATGAGCGAATTGCGGATGACGCTGGGAATTCAGGAGACTGTTCCGGATATCCGATCGCTTAAAGACTGGGGCCTGTTAAAGCCCGGAACCCGCTTGGGAGAGATGCAGTCTCTCTTCCCTCGAATTATGCCTGTCGTGGCACAGGCGGCCCCTGTGGCTCCTCCTGCAGTTGCTGTTGCCCCTACTGGCGTGGCGTTGGTGGAGTATGTGGATTTTCAGAAGATACAGTTGCGAACAGCTAAAATCCTGGTGGCAGAAAAAGTCGCGGGTGCTGATAAGTTACTGAAGCTTCAAATTGAGTTGGGCGGAGAAAATCGGCAACTGGTGGCTGGAATTGCGCAGCATTACGAACCCGAAGTTCTGATCGGGAAAACCGTGGTGGTGGTGGCAAACCTCAAGCCCGCGACCATTCGCGGCGTGGAATCGAATGGGATGTTGTTGGCCGCCAGTGTGGGGAAAAACTTAAAGCTGATCACGGTTGATGGTGAGTTTCCGTCAGGTGCCGTGGTGAAATGAGAAGGAATAAGTTATGACAGACAATGAAGTATTAAACGTCTTTCTTGAAACCAAAGCCCTTTTGAAGGGGCATTTTGAGCTCCGGTCGGGTTTACATAGCGATCAGTTCTTTCAATGCGCCAAGGTGCTTCAGCAGCCCCGTATTGCGGCTCGTTTGTGTGAGGCCCTGGTCATGAAGGTGCGGCTTGAAAATCCGGGACTGCATGTGGACGGCGTGATTGCGCCGGCCATGGGGGGGCTATTTGTTGGACATGAAGTAGCCAAGACGCTGGGAGTAGTCTCGATTTTTGCGGAGAAGCATGAGGGCGCCCTGGTGTTGCGGCGCGGGTTCGAGATTCCAAAAAATGCTTCATTTGTGGTGGCTGAAGATGTCATTACCCGGGGCGGGCGTGTGCAGGAGACCATTGATATCGTCGAAGGTCGCGGTGGTAAAGTGGTCGCAGTTGCGGTGCTGGTGGATCGGAGCGGGGGTAAAGCGAGGTTTGTGCCACCCCTGACCAGTTTACTGCAGATGGAGCCCGTTACCTTTGAGCCTGCGAAATGCCCTTTGTGTGCACAGAAGATTCCGCTCGAACATCCTGGATCTTAAGCAACGGAGGGAATTCACTATTCAGAACATTGGCCACGAGCGACCGGGTAGTTGCATTCGGATAGACAATAAAAAAGGGCAGGACAATAAAGTCCTGCCCTTTTGATTGCCGGGGGAGGTTAGTTCGACAACCGACCGCCGACACCCTTCACATTCTTATCGATCGCCTTGGCTGTCAATTTCGGACGCAATGCGCGCACGGCGGCACCCGCCTGCCACATTTCCGATTCATGGATCTCAGCCAACTTCTTGGCAAGATACTTCTGGTAGTCTTTACCGCCGCAGTCACGAAGGACTTCACGTGTTTCCTGCCCGACTTTGACCGATTGGTAAAGTTTCTTGAAAACAGGAAGATTAGCTTTGTGGAAGATGGGGCGCCATTTCAGCGCGCCATGCTGGGCTGTAACAGAGCAGTTCTGATACATCCAGTCCATGCCATTTTCATCAACGAGCCGGATGAGGCTTTGGGTCAATTCCTCAACGGTTTCATTGAAGGCCTCGCTGGGGGAATGATCGTTGGCACGCAAGACGTCATACTGAGCTTGCATCATGCCCGCCAAAGCGCCCATCAATACGCCGCGTTCGCCGGTCAGATCACTGCACACTTCCTTTTTGAAGGTTGTGGGGAACAGATAGCCGGAGCCAATGCCAATACCTAGCGCGATGCAGCGCTCGGTGGCGCGCCCGGTGGCGTCCTGCTCAACAGCGAAGCTGGAATTGATGCCAGCACCGGACAGGAAATTGCGGCGGACATTCAGGCCGGATCCCTTGGGCGCAACCATGATGACATCCACATCTTTGGGCGGGATGACCTTCGTTTGATCCTTGTACACGATTGAAAACCCGTGCGAGAAGTAGAGGGCATCACCGGGCTTCAGATTGGCTTTGATGGTCGGCCATACCTGCCGCTGGGCGGCGTCGGAGACCAACAACTGAATGATGGTGGCGCGTTTAACTGCGGTGGGAATATCAAACAATGTTTTCCCAGGCACCCATCCATCCTTACAGGCGCGATCCCAATCCTTTTTGAATTCAGGAGCCTGGCCGATGATGACCTTGAATCCATTGTCCTTAAGGTTCAATGCCTGAGCGGGTCCCTGAACACCATAGCCGATGATGGCGATGGTTTCTTTTGCCAGAACTTTGCGCGCCTTGGCGACGGAAAATTCCTTGCGGGTGACGATGTTTTCTTTCTCTTTTCCGAACGTAATTAATGCCATAATATATTTACTCCTTTTGAAAAGCCAACAAGTGTAGGAGTTTTTAAAGCCACGTCAATCGTAAATACGCAGTTGAAGATTTTGGCGTACCGACTACAATGCGGGCTCAACTTTATCAAGAAAGAGGCAACTATATGGCACGTGTATTCAATTTTGGAGCTGGTCCTGCCGTTCTTCCTGTCGAAGTCCTTGAAGAGGCACAAAGGGAGTTGCTGGATTTTAAGGGATCAGGAATGTCCATTTTGGAGCATAGTCACCGCGGCAAAGAATACGATGCCGTGCATCAGGAAGCGATTGCGAACGTCAGCAAATTGCTTAAGTTGTCTGATGACTACTCAGTCTTGTTTATTCAGGGTGGTGCCAGTATGCAATTTGCCATGGTGCCTATGAATCTGTTGGGGGCGGGGCAATCGGCCGATTATGTCAACTCCGGCACCTGGGCTGATAAGGCTGTTAAAGAAGCCAAATTAATAGGTACGGTCAATGTCATCGCCAATACCGGCAAGGATATTCCCACCCGTGTGCCTAAAAACGAGGATCTGAAATTTACCAAGGGTGCTGCGTATGTGCATATTACCTCCAACGAGACTATTTCCGGAGCTCAGTGGAAGTTGTTCCCTAAGACCGAATCGCCGCTGGTGGCGGATATGTCCTCGGATATTCTATCCCGTCCTTTTGACATCAACCAGTTCGGTTTAATATATGCCGGTGCCCAGAAAAATCTTGGTCCGTCAGGGCTGGCTTTGGTGGTGATGCGGAAAGACCTGGCCGAGCGTGCCCCGGCCAACACACCCACGATGCTCAAATACAAAACGCATATCGAAGAGAACTCCCTTTACAATACCCCGCCGACGTTCGGAATCTACGTCCTGTCGCTGGTAACTCGTTGGATTCTCAAAATGGGGCAAGAGAATCTCTATAAGCAGAATGTTGATAAAGCGGCTAAAATTTACAATGCCCTCGACAGCAGTTCATTTTATAAGGCGACGGCTGTTAAGGAATTCCGGTCCGATATGAATATCACGTTCCGCTTACCCTCGGAAGCCCTTGAGGAAACCTTCATCAAGGAGGCTTCAAAGCAGGGAATGAAGGGATTGAAGGGGCATCGGATGGTGGGTGGTGTTCGCGCTTCCATTTATAATGCCTTCCCCGTTGCCGGCGTGGATGCGCTGGTTGCCTTCATGAAGGAATTTGAGCGTAAGAATGGTTAATGGTTATTCGTTAATAGTTATTGGTTCTTTATGGCCAAAGTTTTGGGGCTTGTCCAAATAACCAATAACTGATAACTAACAACGACTTTACGCACCTGTAGCTCAATTGGATAGAGCGTCAGCCTCCGAAGCTGAAGGTTGCTGGTTCG
>JBAWZF010000067.1 GCA_037143175.1 bacterium | reverse complement strand
TGGCTGTCACATTGCCGTCATAGCCCTTGTCCACTCCTGTCGCTGTCACGGTCAGCGCCTTGGCCGTGATATTGGCGGTGGTGCTGGCAGTCGTATTGAACGTGTAATTCCCAGCATCGGTGCCGGTGACGGCGATGCCGCTGACGCTGACCGGCTTGGCGGTGCCCGCGTTCTTGTTGTTGAAGGTGGCTGACGTGTTGCTCAGGGTAAGAACATCGCCTGAAACACGGTTATCGGCAAGCGTCACCGTGGCTGTCACATTGCCGTCATAGCCCTTGTCCACTCCTGTCGCTGTCACGGTCAGTGAACGTTTGTTCACCGTCAGGGCTGTGCTGGTGTCGTTCGGAGCGGGGTTAAGATTGACACTTCCGGCATAAGCATAGGTGATGGTATAGGCGCTGGCAGAGTAGGGTATGGATTCCGCTGGAAAACTTACTGAGAATCCCCCCGCCCCACCAGCGATTGTGGCGTTTTGGGATGACCCGTTGATTGTGATGCTGACCGTTTCCCCAGCAGCCGGATAAACCGCACCGGCGGACAGCGTGCCTCCCAGCGTCACGCTGGTTGCACCATAGGTGATGGCTTGGCTGGCGGTTAGATTGGAGAAAGAGGGAGTCGGCTTGGTGACAACCAGATTCACGTTCCCGAGGACGACCTGGATGGAGGCCGTCGTTCCCGCCGCCAGACCAGTTCCCGTTACAGCAACGGAATAGCTTCCGGCGGTGGTGATGTTTCCACTCGCTTGCTGGATAAGCCTGTATGTACCAATTCCCAACGGGGTCGCAGCTGCATTAGTGACGGTGAACGCGTTGCCATTGAGCGACAATGTTCCCTGTGAAATGTACAAGGAAGGATGTGTGGTGTCGCCGGTAAACGTAGTCGGCGTAAACGTCAGCACGATAGGCCTCGCGCCCATGTTGACGGTCCCGGCAGAAGGGCCTTTAATGGTGGCGGCTGCCCCGACAGTTGTGCCATTTCCACTGGCTAGCAGCGAGGCGCTGGATCCCCACGTGTAGGGTGTGGCCTTGGCCGACACATCAAAGGTGGTCCCCGCCGCGATGTTCACACTGGATGCAACATTAAGCGAACCGCCACTCGCCAGTGCCAGGATGCCGCCACTGATCGTCGTGTCGCCATTGTAACTGTTGGCACCGCCGAGAATGAGGGTTCCCGTGGAGGTCTTATTCAGACCTCCTGAGCCGTTAATTGCCCCGCCCAACGTCACGGTTCCCACCGATAGACTGGTACCGCCAACCTGAATTGTTAGGTCTCCGGTGAGCACCACAAAGGGCGCCCTATTTATGATAATGGGTGCTGTTGCCGAGTCGTCCTGATTAAAGATCATGGTTCCCGCGGAAGGGAATGATGCGGCGGTCGTATTGATCGTCAGTGTCCCGACACGATTGGCGAGGCAGGATCCTGAGTCAAAGGTCATTGTGTTGGCAGGTGTGGTTCCCCCTGTAATACCGAAATCAAGGGAGGCCCCACTGTTGATATCGAGGGTGGCGGAGTTCGCAATGGCATAGGCGTTAAAAATAAAAAGCCGTCCGCTATTTACGGTTATGGCCCCTATCGTGCAGGCACTTGCCGACGGGCTGAGAATCAGATCGCCGCCACCATCCTTGGTCAGACCACCTAACCCAGTAAGAATGCCGTTAATCGTGGTGCTATTTCCCCCAGTGATCGTTAGCAATTTACTTGCTTTCGTGATGGCACCACCAAACGTCAGACCTCCACTCGCTGCGTTCCACGTCTGAGCCGCACCCATCGTAATGGGACTGGTGATTGTTTGGAGGGCATCATCATTGTTGACCACTCCGCCGCCTTGTATGGTCAGAGTGCCTCCCGACTTGGTTACGGTGAACGCGGCCGCACCAGAATTAAACGTAATCGAATTGATGTTGTAACTCACCGATATATTTGGAGAGGTCCGGGTGCTTCCGCCAAAAAAAATGTTATCAACTCCGGTTCCGGGTGAAGGTGGCACGCTGTTTGGGTTCCAATTGTTGGCTGAGTTCCAGTTATTGCCCAAGGTGTACCCGCCGTCCCAGAGATAATTCGCAGCGCCGGCAGTCGACACTCTAAGCATTGAAGCAACAATCGTGATTAGGAGTATGAGCGTTTGTTTCTTCATGATCATTTCCTCCGATGCTGACGGGAGGCGCTGCGTGGAGCGGCGCCGGTGAGGTTTGAAATATCCATCAGTTCATCAATTCGGTGTTTCATCCCATTACTCTCAGTTTTCAGATCGTTTCAATTCCCCAAAACTCTCAACTCTTCAAGTCGTCATATCTCCATTGCACAATTCATGCCACTGGAAATCATCCCGAAGAAAACAAATCCACGCATAGTCACAACCAATTGAAAATAAGGAAGATATAATTGAATGAATTACAGAATGAATTATTTTCAAGACACAATTGATGTTCGGTATTGTAATGATTGCCGACAATTCAGGGGAAGGTTCCTCTGATCCTGAAGAAGCCCCGGCCACAAGGTTCAATGGCCTCACAAAACTCGTTTGACACACCGGTTGGAGGCCTGTTGGTGAATAGTGGTTGCCAAGAAGAACCGTTGGGATTCAGGCAATCAGTAAACTCCAATATCTGACTGGATTCCACTCCTCCCTGCCACTTCACATGTAGGCCGCTTTTATCATTTTGTAGACTCAGAATTTTGAGGACAGAGCTGGCATTGGTGGGGTTTGTATCGGCAAGGTATTCCTGCCAATTGGATAGGCCATCCTTATCATTGTCATCCATTTCTGCGAGAGCACAGCTACCATTGGTCAACCCGTGCATCGTCAGCCACCATTCCGGTGTACCCAATGGAGCCAACGCCGCCACGAGATTTGTCACATTATCCAGATAGAAACGATCTGTTACATTGGTACGGTTTGCGTCCCCGAAAAGCATGCCGAACTTGAGGCCAATGCTATGGGTGGTGGGCAGGGTTGTAAACGTACGGGAGGCATACGTCCAATCAGCAGCAGCCGTCCCAATGCTCAGGCCATTAGGCCATTGCCAGCCCCCGGTACAGTCGGCATTGGGTGCTTCAAGTATCTGGAGCTGCATCTCGCTATCACCCGTAAACCCATCCCCTTCCAAGCGGCCGGTATGGCCGGTAAAACCGGGCCCGATGGCCTTATACCAGAATCCAACCGTGTACTGCGTCCCCGGCAAGACAGAGAAGTAGTACATCCGTAAAGGCTGAATATACTTGTCACTCCCGCCCTTCGCATAGGGTCCCGGAGTCGCCATGGCGGCGGCAGTTCCGCGAATACCGGCATGCATGCTGATAGACCATTGGGCGTATTGATTTCCGTTGGTGCCATTGATCCACCAGGTTTGATTTGGATAGCCAGGGTTGCCGGCCCCGATGACGGCGCCTTCAAAATCAGGCAAAGGTAATTGCGGCTCCATGGCGGCAGGGTCGAGACGGAAGCGGAAGGTGTGCATCCGGGGAGAACTCATGAGCAACTCAACGCTCTGATAGTCTGTCCCATCCAGCTTCACTGAAAACGTGGTCTCCCACGTTCCCGACTCGGCGTTGAAGTCGCATTGCCAGAAATCATTGCCATGAACCGCCTGCCTCACTGTTGTCCAAACACCATCAAGGTATTCCTCCAGAATAGGGCCACGGTAATCACTTAAGCCTGTGAACGTGAACGGAACATAACCTATGCCGCCTATGACGGTAAAAGCCGCCACATTGTTGGTGGCCCGGATCTGGATGGGATATAAATGCTCCACCACACCGGTTTGCGCAGACACGCTGAGTGTATTTCCTGCGGCTTCACGCAAGGCGAGTCGATAATTGTTTTCGTAGTTTGTCAGGGCGACTCGGAAATGAGCATTAGGCCCATAATATCCGGCGGGATAGCGGGGAATGTAGAAACGTTCAATCTCAGCCTCCACATAGTCACCCGCCTTCAACGTTGTGACGCCGGGTGGCGGCACGAGGTCAAGAATCGAGCCGTCTGCGGTGCTCCTCTCGGCAAGATAGGGAGGAATATCGTTTGTGCCATTGATGCGCGCCTTCCATGAACGGATGATGAAACCGCGATTGGCTGCTGTAAGTCCATCCTCCGGTGGCGAATCCATAGTCATCACCCAGGACATTGGACCGGTGAGCGCCACGGGCGTTCCGATATACTGGTTTTGACCAAAAGTGGCCGCCCACTGTCGAAGCGGAGCCAGATTGGTTGATGTTCCAAAGGCATGTGTGGCGCCATTGTTCCCGTTGTACGTGTCAGCAGCTTCCTGAAAGAAAACGAGACGACTGAATGAGGTGTCAGCTTTCACATCAATACGGAGATGGTGCAGGCCACGCGTATAATCATCCGAGCGGTAGAGCCCGGCGCTGAAATTGAACTCCATGGCGTCGTCATCAGTTTTCCCGGCATATATGACATCAGTCAGGTTTGGACAGTATCGCGCATACCGTGTTCGCATACGGTTGTGCCGACACGGCTGGCCTGCAGCATCGAAGTATCTGAGGAATGAAGCCCCACCAACGTTGATACCCCATGCCCCATGATTCCCGTTGTCATCGGTTACGAGCATGGGCCGCGAATCGGCGCAATCATTGTCAGTCAGGACGTGCTCGGCATCGTAGGTCAGAGCCTCACCGTAGTTGCCCAGAGCAGCCTCGTCCCACTGCTGGTTTCCGCCATAGCCAATAACCGATAATTGCGAGTGTGTGGCAGCAGGTAGCCCGCCCCAGTTCTGTCCGACCATAACCAGTTCAAAGTTCAAGGCGGCACCGGCAGGAACCGTCAACATCGTGAGCCCGTGAAACCACCAGCCTTGAAAACGTTCACCTGCAGGGGATGTATGCCAATTCTTGGAGAGTTGGACCGGTATTCCAACAGGATATTGGTGTTCATCGCGAAGCAGGGCGGTGAGGCCGGGAATGTAGAAGGGAATCCCGTCAAAATTGAGCCGCAGGACGCGGGGGCTGGACGTCAAATTGGTTACGGCAAGGCGTGTCCGCACGAGCCCATCATCTCCTGTGCCGACATCATTACGCAGGGAGACATCATACCAACCGCGATCGCTGTCATAGGAGGTCACCAGGCCGGTCACGGTGGGAGCAAGCTCGGTTGCGGCGAGCGTTAATGGCGAAGCTTCTTCCGCCACGGCATCGGCCAATACGCCAGCCACGTTGGAGCCTGCAGGGTAGATAATGAACCCAACGGAGTACTCCTGACCGGCGATCCAATCACTAACAGCAGTGCGAACTGTCACCAGCCCCGTGTCAGGATTCACGATGAGTGAAGCACTCCCGGCACTTTTAAGGAATCCAAAGCCGGAACCATCTGCCGCCAGTAACGCCCGTCCCATGCTATTTGACAACAGGGTTGAATAAATATTGGTCAGCCCGAGAGTCATCTCGGCCTGCCCATTGGCGACTGTATTCGAAGGCACCAGCCGTAGAACAAAGGAGATACGATCCGGCCAGGCCGCCACTTCGAGGCCACTTTTCTGCAGATCCAGAGCGGGCCCGCCAGGGAGGCTCACCTTTTGCCAACGTCGTTGAAAGAATTTACCACACTCCACAAGTTGAGCGTCGTGATTATCGCTGCTGGCAGCCAAAACAGGGTTGGTATGGCCATTAGCTGTGACTTGGCAGGAGAAGGTGACGGGGGGGAACGCGGGGAAACTGGCGGCGTTTGATTCGGTCAAAGCAGCGGATTCCAAGGGTGATGAGTATAGCGGAAACAGTGTTGCTGGGCCCAGAATCGACACATTGAAAGACATCGCGTAGCGGGAAGTCTTGATATGATAGATAGGGTTCAGCATGCCATTTTGCCACCACATGTAGCCATAATCCCGCACATTGGCGAAACATGGCGGAGGGAGCGCGTGTACTTCGATAGCCCCACCCAAGGCGCCAAGAGCCACACACGCACCAATGCGAAAGGATTTTTGGATATTCATGAAGGCTTCCGCCTCGTGTCATCAGTAAAAAAAGGCGGGCACCGTTGTACCCGCCTTCTTAACAACCCGATATGATTTGATCTGATCAGCTCAACTTGCGACGCAGCAAGCCTAACCCAGCCATACCCAGACCGAGTAAGGTCATCGTCATGCCGCCATCGGGGACGCTTGTGCTTGGAGTCACATTGTCCAGATAGAACTTATCCGTGGAGCTTCCCGCCGCATCAGTTCCGAACAGTATGCCAAACTTCACGCCAATGCTTTCGGTAGTAGCCAAGGTCGTGAACGTATAAGAGGCATACGTCCAATCAAGAGCCTGATCTCCAATATTCAAGCCCGGGTTATTTGCCGTTCCCCAAGTCCAACCTCCACCATTTGCATTGGGGGATTCAAGTACCACGAGCGACATCCAACTTTCAGCTGCCGCTCCACCGTTCCCAGTAATTCCCTGGAATCCCTGACCAATGGCCTTATATGCAAAGCCGATTGTGTATGTGGTGTTCGGATCCACATCCAGATAGTACTGACGCAGACCAACACGGTAATTCTCGCTATTTCCCTGAGCCAGCAGTCCAGGCGTTGCCACGGCACAATCACTACCGCCAATACCAGATCCACTGCCAATCGACCATGAGGCATAGTCAGTACCAAGTCCGCCCATACCATCTTTTACCCACCACGTCTGGTCAGCAGGCTGAGCAGGACCCGGAATACTCGTAAGACCTTCAAATCCGCCATTTTCGAACATAAGGGCATAACTCTGAGCCCCCCCTCCTAGCACCAGCGACGATACTGTGGCGGCCATTAACACCTTACCGAACATCGATTTCATAACTATTTTCCTTTCTATCGGATTGTTAACACATTTCTCTACTTGGAATCAGTAGTTAGCACAGGCTATGCCAGATTATTAGAGACCCGGAGTATTGGATCGGAAGCTTCACATCATCAAAGCGTTACAACATCATCATGTCGTGCAATGAAAATATTACTCATGCTGATTGTGTAAAATAAACCAACAGATTTAACTTGCGCTGGTTCAAATTCGAGTGCTCCGCAGCATCCAAATCTTTTCATAGATTCCGGCTACGAGTGAACTGGGTTTTAAGTTAATCGCAACCGGGCGCCCTGCGAAGACGGCAGAGGTGGGTAATAACTGTCAAAACTTCTTACATTATCCATTCATACGGGCAAGAAATCATGCGACTAAACTGAAGAGCAACACCTTCCTCATTAATCTACAACTAAATACCTTCCAACATATTACAACTATTCTGAATAACTTTATGCATTAATTCAGGCAGCAATGATCTCGCTTGGCACACATCTCGCTAATTATCTTTTGCAGTTACGATGTGTTTACATGATGCAAAATGAAAAAGTGAGGTGCTTGATGAAAAAAATATTGTTTCCAACGTTAGCAGTGATAGCAGGTTTGAATCTAACCGCATACGCCATCACGTTCAGTGGCACCGCCATCGGATCGTGGAATGACCCAAATACCGAATCTGGGTGGTCACATTGGAATATTGCCAATAACGACCATGGCGGAGTCTCCAAAGTTACCTGGGGCGATCCTGCTTATTGTTTCGATAAGCCGAGTTATCTCCAATTCGATGGAGCAGGGAGCGATTCAGATGCATTGCCGCCATCTTGGTCGAGTGACCAGTATGTCAATAACCCTTTCCTGCTTGGAAGCCTGACTTATTATAATGGAACACAGTGGTCAAACACAGGCCTAGAGGGTGTGGATCTGGCCATGAAGGTGTCCATAACGGGACCACTTCCCGCTTACGGAGACCTCCCTGTTTTGGAATTCGGGATGGGGATTAACAATACAATCAACCCGAACGGCGATACGGTACTATTTCTCGATGTCCCTGACCCAATAGGCTTCACCTACGGGGGGCAGAACTATTCTTTCGAAATACTGGGTTTCTCCCTTGATAATGGGATTAATATGACCCGTCAGATTTATGCATGTGAAGGCGGCACCAAGTTGGGCAATTTCTATGCAAGAATTTCTTCCACCGGTGGCGGAACAACCGTCCCCGACAATTGCTCCACAGTAGTCTTACTCGGGCTTGTGGCCATCGGCCTGGGGGCATTAAAGGCTAAGTTTGCCTGAAATACCGTAAGCCGTACGTGAAGCCCGTGCCCTTGTGGCACGGGTATTTTTTACCAATCTTGATGAATACGCTGCTTGCAGAATTTGCTGCTTGCAGAATTTGCATATGAAAGATACCGAATATTTTTCTACCGGTGAAGCGGCAAGATTGCTCGGGATTTCCCGCTCAACGGTATCACGGCGTTTCGACGAAGGCTCGCTCCTCGGTAAAGCTCATCCCATTACCGGGGAGCGACTGATCTCTGCTGAAAGTATAGATCATTTCCTCAAGGAATATGTTCGACCGGTCGAGGCAAGCTCACTGACTACCAGACAACTTGTCCTCCGCAGTGATGCGCAGGATTTGATAGGACTGGTTGAATCCGTAGCCATCGCGGATCGACGCATCAAAATGGATATCGCATCACGAGGATCAGAAGCGCTGATTATTTGTGCCCGGAAACCAACGGATTTACTCATCCTGGACGACACCTCCACCGATATCACCTCTCCCGCCATCATTCGTTCGCTTCGAGAAATCGATGCTCGCCACATATTGACGGTGCTATGTTGTTTGCGGGACAGCACTCCCCAACAAGTCGCCACTTGGGGCGCCGATGCGCAACTCCCACTTACCGAAATGAATTCCACTACGCTCGAGTCTTGCCTCTATGATTTGCTCAGACTTACGCGTAGGGAACGTAGCAACCAAACCGTCGCGGTGGAACATAAGCGAAAGTGGCCCCGGCATACTCTCAATGTCGCGGGGACGATCGGAGTGTACCGCGTCCCAACGCCGGAGGAACAAATGTGGGGGAGCGTCACCGTGGACAACATCAGTCTCGGTGGTGCGGGACTTTCCAACGTGAAAATCCACTCAAATTCCCTTCCTGCGGAATCGTTCCGGATGCTGCTTCAAATCGATGCCCCTCAACTGCATGACTGGCAGGCGCACTGTCAAGTTGTGCGCCTAAAAGTGAATGGCCAAGTCACCGCCGGCGTTCAATTTACAAGCATGTCTCAGGACTGCCAAAACAAACTCGAGTATTTTGAACGTACCTACAATTCCCATACCGCCACGGCTCTATCCGGTGTCGAATTCAGTCGAGGCTAACAGCCACAAGGTTAAGCAGTGCCGTATCCTTTAATTCACCAGCAGGAAATTGCTGGACCCAGGTATTAGCCCCTTGGGAATCCTGCTCTGACCATCGCTGAACCGTGGCAATAACGGCCTGGTTTTGGGATTCCCCGGGCCATAGAGTTTCTGTGATCAGCGTGACTGCTGTTTCCGGATTTTGATCAGCCACCGCCGTTGTAATGGATGCCAGTACCCGTTCACGCAGGGCCAACTCGGGAATCGTACAGGCCCATTCCGTCGCGGCTAACGCATCAGTGTTGGCCCACTGACTTATAGCATGAACCACTAGATCATCGCGATTACGGCTCGGCGACAGCGCCCCTGCAAGAGCCAATGCTTGGGCAGGATCATTTCGAGCAGCCTCATAACCCAGATTTATGAGAATATCGACTTGGGTTTCATCTAGGGGAAGCTGGACAGCCCACGTAATGGCTTTAGTCACATCACGCTCAGCCCACGCGAGCGCAACTTGATTCAAGGCATCCTTACGCACGACGGGATCAGGTTGCTGCATGGCCCAGGCGGCAGCTGCAGAGGGATCCTCCTCAGCCCACTGGCGGATATGCTGTTCCGGTTCTTCAGTGGCAGAGTCAGGTGATTTTGAATCAGCAAGACTGGCAATGGCATTGGTATCACAAAGACCACCACTGTCGGATTGTCCGGGGAGGATAGCATAGCTCCGAGCAGCAGACTGCTCAAAAATCACCGGCTCAGCCGGAGGCTTCGCCCTACCCTGAGAAGTCTCTTGCATTTGGGTAGGGCATGGCGCCGCGCCTGCAACGCTGTAGCACTGCGGGCAGGTCCCTTCCGAGCCGTCTTGATGCAGTACAATGGCTAACCCAAGCATGAGCACACCAAGCCCACCTATACTCCAGCACTGTTTCACGGCACCACCGTGACATTGTCGATAGTAGCCGTACTGAGCGTGTTTGTCGTACCGGAAGCCGTCGCCTGCCCGAACGAGATCGTAGAGGCCATGGAGATCGATTGATTGCCAATGCTCGTCCAAGTGGACCCATTGGATGATTTATATGCCGTTATTGTGAGACCTTTACGAACCAAGCGAACCCAGTTATTGGGACTCACATTGCCCGTGCTCGTGGTTGTTTTGACAGAGCCCCCCGTGCTCGTCCGCCGCAAAAACTCTATCTTGCCACTGGCCAGCAGCGAAAGCGTGATCTGCCGTGAACCGCTGGTAAGTGATTCACGAATCATGATACCCGCCTTGGCACCGGTACCCGCATTTTGAAGCGACGATACCCGCGCCTTGATTTCGCCGTCACCACTCAACACCTGATACACAAAACGGAATTTATCCGCCGTACCGCTGATGTTTCCGGCACCTGAGACAGAGAAGACCCCATTCGAATACGAAGCATTCCCGGAAACAATTCCTGTCCCGATGTTCTGAGTATTCCAAGGCGCAGGAAGGGCGTTGACCACAACGGTCACCGGTGAGGAATCGATCGTGCCGGCCTCATATACCAAGCGGGCGGATAGAGAATAGGTGCCTGACACTGCGTTACTCCAAGTGTAGATAAATGGAGACGAGGTCTCACCCAGCAGGTTGGTACCATTTAGAAATTGGACTCTGTTCAGACTGTGCCCGTTGGCGGTGACAGTGGCCGTAAGCGGGATCGTCGCCGGAGCGGTGAAAATCGCACCATTACCAGGAGAGCTCAGGACAATGTTTGGCAGGGCCAACACAGTCACAAACACTGTCGCCCGGGAACTGTTGCCAGCTTCATCAATGGCAGTCAATATTACAGAGGTGATACCGGCGCCAATCATAGTGCCTGCGGCAGGGGCTTGGGTACAGGATATTCCAGATGGTAGCGAGCAATTGTCCGTGACAGTGGCATTCTGCATTAAATTTGGAATGGCAACCAACCCGCCCGCATCAACATTCAAAGATAGTGAGGCGCCCACAGAAATCGCTGGAGGCGTTGTGTCTGGCACCGTCACAACAAGTTCAGTCGAATAATCGCTCTGAATACTATTACTAGTGTACGCCGTAACCGCAAAGAAATAGGTCGAACCCTGCAGAAGATCGGCCACACTGAAGGTATTCGTGTTACCCACATCCAGAACTGTTGAATAACTTCCTGAAGAAGCTCCACAATATAACTTGTATCCGGCCAAGTCGGATACTGTCGATCCATCAACAGTGTTGGTGGTTGGATCCCAAGCAAGGGCCACCGCATTGGCGCTCAAGCTCAAATTTTGAAAACCCATTAATAGTCCGATGATTAGTCCCGCATATTTAATGATTTTAGATAAGTTCATAAGTCGCCATTCTCCCCTGTTCATATATTTCTGAGCATTGCTTCATTTTATTCTGCACAATTATGTACATAGCGTCATTCATGCCGAGGGAGCTGTTCTAGGGTATATATGGGAAAGTTTATCTTTCAAAATTATGCCGCTATTACGTCGTAATAATCTGTGCCACAACACTTTAGATATTAATATAAATCGCATAGCCCATTCAGCACCAGACTTGCAATATTGTCAGAAACGAGAATTTAATGATGACTCCTCTTTACGAGCACAAAAAAAGGAGAACCATGGCGTGGTTCTCCTTTACTCCAAATAATACTAAAATATTGTCGGAATATTTTACAAATTCACATTTTTTGTAAATAACGCCGTCTGTTCGGATTTACACGACGCGACATATTCAATTGAATATAAACAACTTATATTAAAATACAATAACAGTATCCATTAAAATTTATTGGCATAGCACATGCTGGTATTCAAGTTGTCAGAAAGATGAGATGTGAATATGAAAACATGTATATATAAATTAATAAACTCGTTAGCCGTAATTACGGGACTTGTTTTGGCCGTAACTCTGGCTCCGAGTGTTCACGCAGTAACAATCAGTGCTCCTTTGACTGTAGAAGCTTGGCAGTCTTTAAACTCGAGCACTCCGCAGACGGATCCAGAATCCCCGACCTATGTGTTATTTCCCGCAAATAGCGCGTAGTGCCGTCTGTTTTTGAGCCGGAGTGAGG
>JBAWZF010000066.1 GCA_037143175.1 bacterium | reverse complement strand
CCAAGGAATTCCGCGCGAAATACCGCAATCTCCTGTCGCAGGTCAAAAAACAGGTTCGCTTCATGAGGAGTGCCTTGCGAGGGAAAGAACCAGTATAGTGGAACCAACTTAATTCTGGACGCAGTGCGTCTGAATTCGGAAATATTGGCCGTGGCTTGGCCTGTGTTCCGGCAGGACAAGTACCGAGAAACGCCGACTGAAACTATGTTGACATTATTACTGAATAAGGCATTATTACTGTTTAGTAATAAAGGGGTTTCCAGTGAATGAAGAAGTCATACGCTCAGAGGCAGCGCTTGTCGACGTCCTGCGTAAGGTGCTTGATAAGAGCATCTTTCGTATTGTTGGACGTGAAGATGTCTCGTCTTCTCATCATCACGATCTGACACTGAAGATCGAATATGAAGGTTGCTCGGTCACCTTCAATGCTGAGTGCAAACTCAATCCCTCGGCTTCAATATTGGATGGAATCATTGCATCTGCTAGTGGGAAGAACCACCCATTACTCGTTGCCGTCAAGCTTTCGGAGTCTCTTGTCGAGCAATGTCGGCAACGTGGTTTGAGCTGTCTTGATCTCAACGGCAGAATCTGGATCAAGGCTCCAGGCCTTTTGATAGATCGTAATCTCCCCGGTTCAACTGTCCGGTATCGCCTTGCTCAACCCGAGATTAGGTTTTTCTCTCCCAAAAGTACCAGGCTTCCCCGCGCCCTCCTTTATTCGCCTGACCGTATATGGCGCCAGTCTGATCTGGCCGCCGAAACAGACCTGAGTCAGGGGCTTCTGTCCCGTCTCTTGAACTATGCCGCGAATCAGGGTTGGGTGGAGGGAAGGCGAGGGGCCTGGAAATTGGCAAACGCTGATGCGTTGCTCGATGCTTGGGAACGGGTGGATGTTTTCTCCAAACGGGTCACGCTCAAGCAGTATTCCACACTGGAGCCCAATCTCCGCACGATCGCCCACCTCCTTCTTGACCACACAAACGGGGAGTTGGCATTCACTCAGTGGTTTGCCGCCAGTCTCCGACACCCGTACACAGATCTCCCCATCGTATCCGCCTACCGGCGCAATTTTCCCGCGGATGAAGAGCTGCGCGCCCTTAACTACCGTGAAGTGGGTGAGGGAGGGAAGATCTGGATTCTTGTCCCGCGCGATGAGGGTCTGTTCAAAAGCCTTCAACAGGTTGAAGGGCTTCCGCTGGTCGGCGATGCGCAAATCTATCTGGACCTGATCCATGCGGGGCTGCGAGGCCCCGAACAGGCCAAGGCTTTAAGGGAATGGAAAGGCTTCTGTCGCAAATGAAACTTGCTCACTATAACGAATACAGACCGGAAGACACCACGCGTGCGGAATCGGCTCTTCTGACCGTGTGGGCGGCTCTTGGCAACCTTACTGATGACCTCGTTCTGGTTGGTGGCCTGGTGCCCCGTTACATTTGCAAGCCTCAGGCAGATGACGTTACCGCTGTCACGATTGACGTGGATCTGGGTGTCTCGCTGGAACTGAGTACCGGACAGTATGAAACCACATCCCGCCGATTGGCCGACCATGGCTTCGAATGGAAGGACAAACGCTTCGTCAAGACGATCCAGAATGTTGACCTGTATCTTGACTTCCTGACGGATAAGCCGGCAGAACTAGCCGCAGACAGTGTCGTGGTGGATGACGTTGCCGGAATCAGTGCTGTTTATGGAGTCAGTCGGGCTCTTGAGGTATATCGCACTGTCACCATCACGGGATTTGACCTGCAGGGCGCAAAAGTCGCCGAGCAGGTTAAGGTCTGCGAGGTTGGCCCCTACCTTTGCCTGAAACTCCTGGCCTACGCCGGGCGCGCCCAGGGCAAGGATGTCTTCGATGTCGTCCGCTCAGTACGCGACTATGATGGCGGAATCGAGAAGGCTGTAGCTCTTTTCCATGACGAGAAGGGCAAGAATCTGGCTTACGAACCTGCATTGCATATTCTGCGAGCACGCTTTGACGGGCCAGGGGCCAAAGGTCCCATCCAATACTCCGATTTTTGTACGCCTGGCGATGGCATCGCCTCTGAATCTCAACGTCAGCAGCGAAGCAGGCGGATCAATGAGGCACTCGACGTAGCCCACCTTTTGCTCAAGGGGGAGTGATACTGGGTACCGCGGATCCTGTCACGCCTCTGCTGCCGCCAGCAAGACTTGCGGCTCTTTTTTTGCAATCTGCAATAGTCTTAACGCCGCCCCGCTGGGATTCCGCCGGCCTATTTCCCAACTCGCCTCCGTCACGACCGGCACATTCAGTAATCGTGCAAACACGGCCTGGCTAACCTTCATCTTCCGCCGGATCGACCGAACCTCCTGCGGCAGGATGCTCTCCACACGAGCCGGGAGGGCGACTTTCGTCGTACGCATCGTGATCTTGCGCCGCCCAGTCACATGGTCTCGCACATCGGTCAATGCCTGGATTAACTCATCGGCGTTCAGGTCAAAGTCTTTCGTCTTCATTGCCTTACAATGTAACGTAATTGTGCCCGAAAGTCAATACCGCGATTCACGCCGTCGCTTCCTCAACATCACAACATCAGTGGGTGACGGGTGACGGGGACGGGTGACGGGGAAAGTCCCTGAAAACCATAAATTTAGTGTAATTGGCGTATTTATTTCATAGACGCCGAAAAATTGTCTGCTTTATTTGCGGAATAGAAGGCGAATATCCTAAATAGAGAGGTGGCTATGCTAGATTATCAGGCCATCGGCTCCCCAACGATCTCACCGATTTTGATCATGGTGTCGACCATTGGCCCCTTGATCTCCAGTCCTTCGATTCCCCGGTAGTGCTCGATCAGTTCCACGCATAATTTACGGAGCGTCTTATGCCTTTCACGTTCTGCTAACTCGGCTGCACCGCTCTTTGTTTCGTGATGTGGGAGACTATTGATTAGTTCAGTCACCTCACTCTCCCTGAACCCACGGCCTCGTGACCGACCAGGCAAAATTACTTTCTGCAGTAAGCCTTGCTTGGCGATCAGATCTACACCGCGTGTGGTGACTGACAACCTTCGAGCTACCTCATCGCGGCGAAGTAGTCTCGGCACCGGCTGCGGAGACGGGGGATCGCTCAGGATCTTATCTGCCCTCAGCATGGCATTTATAATCCGGGCACGTCCCGGAACTTCCAGGGTGGGATCAAGTCTCAAGACTGCACGAAGAGCATCGCTTGTGCGCAAAAGCATGGCATACCTCCTTACTTGAGTGTTGAGCCGTAATAGTATCAGTTGGTTTTGTAGGGTCAAGGATGGCTGGGCGTTCTTGAGCATGTGCAGGCCTTTTAGGGACTGTTCGCCCGATGGCAATTGACGTCTATACGGTCTCATCCAGAACCGATGGCGGACTCTCTGTCAGTGGATCCAGCCGGTCGGCCTGTGCATGGGCCCATGCAACCCATTTTCTGAATTCATTGGCAGCACAGATGTCACTATTGGCCGTTTTGGCTGAGGCCTGTGACTTCGCCACGCAGGCATTGATGTATGCCCGCAGTTTATGGCTCTGATCCCACGCTTCGGCATCTTCCATCAGCGCATCAACGCGCGCCTGTTCTGCCCGGAGTACCCGCTGACGTGCCCTCCGCACCTCCGCTTGCCGCTCTTCCTCCTCAAGGCGCAACTGTTCTGCAACGCGCCGCCGTTCCGCCTCCTCCGCCGCCCGCTTTTCAGCTTCGGCCCGTTCCTTATCCCTTTGGATCTTGTGTTCACGAGCCGCCGCCAGGCTCGTGATCATGTCGTTCAGCATGTCTTCGAGGCGGCGACACTTCGTGTCGCGCCATTGCTTCCAATGCCAGTGCGAACCGGCATACATGATCTTCAGCGTTAGTCGCCCATTCGTAGCCAATTCGTAAGGTCCCCGTTTTCTCTTTACCAGGGTCCCGTCCTCAGTCTCCTCCATCCATTTGTCCAACTCGCGTGGTATCTGGCGCAGGCCCTCTGATAATTCGATCGCGATCTCGCACCCTTGAACGTTCACAATCGTGCTGGCCCGGGTTTCGCGTAGCGCCTTGACTCGCCAGCCGCGGGCTTCACAGGCTTTGATAAGCGTGTCCATGATGCGAAACGCCCGTTTCTGCAATTTCTCCGAAACCAGGATGTTCAGGCAGCCGGCCGGCATCCGGAGCCGCCCGTACTCGCACCAGGAACTCGTTTCGGCGTTCTTTGCCTCTTGGATCAGCCGGTGTGGACGGCGGACTGTATCCGGCACGACAATCCGGCCAGCGTTTTGCTCGTCTGTCATGGGTTTCGGCGGGCCAGGCTGAGAGGGTGAGAAGTTAATCTCCCAGTCTTTGTCTGCCTCTGGTAACGGCGTCAGCATGGTCTTTCTCGCCGCCGTGGAGTAAAACCAGTATCCCCGACCGGGTAAGGGGATGTTGTTCTTTACGCATATCTTCCCGAGTCGCGTTGGCCATATGCCCAATGTGGGGCCCACATGAGCCAAGGACTCCTTCCATACCCGCTCATAAAGGTGCTTCCGCATGATCCTGACAGTTGCGGCTTCAGTCATCCCAGTCACCATCTCTTTTGGCAGCGTTCCTCCCTTTGAAGATTCATCTGCATTCATGGCAGTCTCCTTCCTCTTCTGCCTCACTTACACAACACCCGCAATTCATCCATCTTGGCTTTCCATGTCTTTGCTGTCGCCCCTTCAATTATCGCCAGAACGGCCTCCGCATCGATCAGGCGGGGCACTGGTGCCGGGGGCAGGGCTTTGGCTTCTTCAGCCATAATGGACGGCAGAGACGCTACTGCGGCGATTGCGGCGGCCTCACCGGTATGGGTGTAATGCCGGGTCATGGCCGGGTTGCTGTGCCCGACAATCGCCTCAACAACCGCCAACGGTGCATTGGCCTCCCGGCAGAGGGAGACAAATGAATGCCGCAGGGAATGAAACCCAACTTCAACTTGCGCCATTTTCTGGCCTTCAACAGCCCGCGTTGTCTGTATTTCGCACTTCTTGAACAGGGCTTGCATGCGATCCGTCACATAACTGTGATGCCGCGCATAGTCGGCGGCGATTCGGGGTAAGACGTATTCGGTTCTGTCACTCTTGGGCTCCTCCTCCATCAGGGCGCGCAAGGTCGGATGGATCGGCACCATAACGGGTTTCTGGCTACGTCGTCCTGTTTTATTGGGGATCCGGAGGATGATGCCGCGCGCAAGGTCAACCTCAGCCCAGCGCAAGGTGGCGCAATCGCCCAGTCTTAGCCCGGTGTAGAGCCCGATGGCCACCATGAGTCGCAAATCGCCGGTGGCTTTGGTGCAAACCGCACGGAGTTCCGCGATGGTTAGTTCCCGGCGGCCATGAGTCACCAATCGTTTTCGTTGAATATCTTCCCAAGGATTTTTCGTCAGGCGTGCCTTTTCGGCAACTGTCCGGAAAACGAGACTTAACAGGTTCATGTATTTGTTGAACGTGTTGGGGCTCCGTTTTTCAGCGGTCAAATGTGCGGCATATTCCCCGGCGATCTCGGGAGTCACAGCCCGTAATGTTTTCACATCCGGGTACGCGCCAGTTATCCACTTTAAGAAACGCCCCCAAGTCAGGGCATAAACCCTTAACGTGGCTTTACCGGTGTCGGGCCGATTGTGGGCCTTGATAAAGGTGCTCCAAGCCTGCTGGAGGGGGAGGGCGGGATTCCGCTGTTCATCAATGACCTCCAGTTCATGCCGCCGGCCTTCCAGCTTAGCCTTGACGTTTTCCAGCGCCCCGGCTTCATCCGCCACCGTGAAGGGGGACATGATTTTCACACGCGCCTGTTCCGCGTCCTTGGCCGAGGTAATGGCTTCGCCGTTGTCGTTATACAAGGCCTGCTGCATGACCTTGCCATTGATCACGTAGCGCAAATAATACGTGTTGCTGTTAGCTCTTTTGAAAACATGTCCGGTTCTGTGCTTCATGGTTTACCCTCCCGATTGCCGTATTTCGCTCAATGCCGCTTAACTCTGCCCTAATACTAAGGCATGGCAATTCACAAAGCAATCACAAAGTAACCATAAGCGATAAACGCTAACAAAAACACATAAAAAAATAGACTCAAAATCTACCACCTTCACGGGTATCACGGTTCAAGTCCGTGCTCCGGCACCACTTTAAAACCGCGTATTTCCTAGCAATTAACGTGATTTTTACCGCATTGTTCCATTTTGCTGATAAACATCCGTTCTGATCATTATTGGCGTCAGCAGCAAACCGGGCGGCCATGGCAATGCAGGCCTCTTGGTCAATTACTTGAGTGACACCGGCCCCGTCATGGGGGAATTCGCCAAGTGGCGCAATGTGGTACCAACCATCTTCAGGCAATGCATAGGCCCGATTGAGGATCAGTGTATTCATGAAACCACCCGCCTGCCCTGCGTAGCCCTCTGGGCGTAGCATGGGTCATCGGGCAGTCGATATTCTCGATTCAGTATTGAATTATTCATGGGCCTCCAATAGATGGATGGAAATCAACGGCGAAGTGTTGCGGCTTGCACTCTTGGCCTCGTTTTTGCACCATGTACGCATGGCAACGGAACGGGTAAAAATATTTATCAGCAGTGTCCAGAAGGAGCTTGCGGCGGAACGGCGGGCGATCAAGTCCTTTGTGGATGGGGACTCGCTGCTTCGGCGGTTTTTTGATGTCTTTCTTTTCGAGGATATCCCCGCTTCGGATCGCCGAGCCGATGAGGTCTATCTGGAGGAGGTGGACCGCTGTGACATTTATGTGGGCCTGTTCGGTGATGCCTATGGCTACGCGGGGCCGGATGGTCTTTCTCCTACAGAACGCGAATATGATCGTGCCACCCAGAAATCAAAACTTCGGCTTATCTTCGTTAAGGGTGCCCATGATGACAATCGTCATGTGAAAATGCTTGCGCTTATACGTAAGGCCGGAGATCAACTCGTCCGCCGCCGATTTGGCAGCATTCCTGAACTGACAACTGGACTATACGCCAGTATGGTTGAATATCTGATAAGCTCGGGCGCTATTCACACCGGGCCGTTCGACGCCGCCGTCTGTTCGGGCGCGACAATGACCGATATTTCTCGTGCGAAGATCACTTCATTTCTCGAACGCGCCCAGGCGGAACGCGACTATGCACTTGGCCCCCGGACTCCTGTCAAAAAAGCACTGACTCATCTCAACTTGCTTGATGGTGACCGACCTACTCATGCTGCCATTCTCCTGTTCGGCAAGAAGCCCCAGCGATTCATGATAACGTCAGAGGTCAAGTGCATGCACTTCCATGGCACGGTGGTGCGCAAACCGATACCTTCTTACCACATTTACAAGGGTGACTTGTTTGAGATGGTGGATCAGGCGGTTGACTTTGTCATGTCCAAGCTCGCTCGTGCCGTGATTCCGCGCGACGGCAAGGTCGCGAGTGATGTCGAATACGAACTTCCCTGGAAAGCGGTGCGTGAGGCTATTGTCAATGCCGTGACCCACCGTGATTACGCCAGCAACGGTAGCGTACAGGTCATGCTCCTTGCGGATCGTCTGGAAATTTGGAATCCAGGGGAATTGCCCTCGGCATTGTCAGTTGCCAAACTCCATCATCCTCATCCCTCCTTACCCAGGAACCCGCTCATTGCCGATCCAATGTTTCTGACCCGGTATGCCGAGAAGGCCGGCAGTGGCATCCTTGATATGCTCCAGCAGTGTCAGGACGCCGGTTTAAGGGAACCCGAATTTCGGCAGGATGGTGGTTTTTTCGTTCAGACAATGTGGCGCCCGAAATCTACTGCGGCAGTGGAGGTCCCTCCCGCGCTTGGCACCAAGTCGGCACTAAGTCGGCACCAAGTCGGAGTTCTTCGTAAGTGCAACAATGATAGCACGTTAGTTACTCTTATGGAGATCGCGGGTCGATCAGACCGCACCAAGTTCAGGCACCAAGTCGTGAGCCCTCTTCTTGAAGAGGGTTTACTGGAAATGACCATACCTTCCAGGCCTACCAGTCGCCTGCAGAAATACCGTCTCACGGCAAAGGGGCGTGTCAGGCTCGACAAGGATGCGAAGGGTTGATGCAACAGCCAGATCTCAAACAAAACATCAACTCGGCGACATCCCTGACGGTACTGATTCCCTACTTATCTATCACCAAAATGCTGGAATCTATCACCGGTCCGAAAAACATTTCAGGAAAATTGACCGATAATCGACCGATGTTTTTCCTTAATCGACCGATGGGGAGCGGAAAGTAGGGCTGTTTGGCCCGTTGGTGTAGCGAGAATCATACATTACAAACTCATTAAGACCCGATAAAATCGTCTAGTAATCGTCAAGTGAAAACCCGTAATCGTCAAGTGGCGCGGAGTACAGGGGATTCGGCTCCATCATTGTTTGACTTAACGGCGGCGGATCGTTCCAATTTATACCCCGTCTTCTCTTCCAACTCCCTCAAATCCATCCTTACCCCCGCCTTCGCCAACTCTACAGCATCCTTCACGACCCGCGACACCTCATCCGCCGCCGGCGGGGCGAACTCGAAATAGGCCAGGATCGGCTGGTCGGGGAAATACTCTCTCAGCAACGGCGTGTCGAACTGCTCCTGGAATAACCCACTCAGCAGCGCCGCATCGCTCCGGGCGATCTGCAGGAAGGTGTCCGCGTGCGCATTGCCGGCAAGGGTGCCGGATCCCGACTCCGCCAGCATTGTCAACAGACCGCCCGTGGCGGCCAGTGTGATCTGCCGGTCGATATAATCAATGTGCTCCAGGAACGGCGGCTTGTTGCCGCCGCCATTCACGAACTTTACATCACTCCCGTGGGGCAGGTACCCCCGGCCATTCGACATAATTTCCTGGGCGACCGCGTGGTACTCCGCTTCCTTCGTCTCTGGCGTATTCGGAGGCCCGACCAGAAATATAGACGGGATCCCATACACCTCCAGGAAAGAATCCCAGTCCTTTTGACTTAGATTCTTTCGTAAATACAGTACCGCCAGCATCCGATTCAGGGGCACGGATTCAAAAATCAGAAAGTTCTGAAAATCAACGGACTCGCCCCGGCCAACCCCGCTTTTTGCGTCCTGGTTGTACTCCCACGACCCAAATAAACCGTCCCGAACCCAGAACCATTGTTCCACCGGTTCCAGCCTGGTAACCATGCCGGACGGCGAAATATACTTCTCCAGGTGGGCATACCCGCGAAAGAAACCGGAAAAAATAAACGACACCGCATCGCGGAAATTTTCGACACGGTCATAGGCTTCGCGGAGGAAGGCTGATTGTTCCGCCGCAAGGCCTTTGTCGGCATCCTCATCCGCGCTCACGCGGATATCCCAGTCGCAGGCCAGCAAGGCGGCCCGGCGCCGCTGAATTACTGCATGGATCATGGCATCCGACCGCTCCATGTAATGGTAAAACCATTGCAGATCGGCATAGGCCCCGCGCTCGCCCGCCTCCAGGAGCGAGACCAACTTCGGCAGGCTCAATCCTCGCAAGGGATTATACTGATCCCGCCATTTATGATCCTTTGAGTCGTATATACTTACCGCTGCCATGATTGTTCTCCGCCGGTGGGGTAGGGACATATGTCCTGATAATGTCGGGACAAACGTCCCTGCTGTTTTTCTCCCTCTCCATTCAGGGGAGAGGGCGGAGGTGAGGGTGTCCTTCACTCGGCACTCCGTGCTCCCCGCTCCGCGCTTCCTTCTTACTGCCCTGCCTGGATCACTTCCGGCCTGACAATCTCCGGGCTCACCGTCCGGGGCTGTGCCAGAGCTTTCCCCAGCATCTGATTGCCGTAATAGAACCCGAGACCGAACTTGGCCACGTCCGTAGCGCCACCAATGGCCTTCTCCAGCACACCCGGCTCCCTGGTGATCGCATTCAGCGGCGGCAGAATGGACGAAACCTTCATTTCGTTCACCCCGCTGGCCGAAATGGTCATGTTCGATCCCTTGATCGTGACCAAATCGACTGTCCGGGGCTGGCTGTAATAACTGTCCAGCCCCTTATTGACGTCCACCTTCTTGAAAGCAGACGCGCACCCGCCACAAACCAAGAACCCAGAACACAAACCGACGAATATATAAGTTTTCATGTTAATTCCCTTCAAGATAGGGAGGAAATCAACGGATGGACAGGAATTTGGGTTGATTTTAGTTTCTAGGTTTGACTCGAAAGGCGCCCACGGTCGGCACTGCTCCAAAGGACAGGTGGGGACTGGTTCCCGGCACCACATAACGTGCCAACTTATTTGCAGGGGTGGCATAGTGACCGTTTGAACTCGCGCGGGGATTTTCCATGGAAAGTCGCAAATTCGCGACTGAATTCGTGAACGCGACTGTAACCTAGATAGTCAGCAATTTGAGAGAAGTTCATATGCGCAAAGGTGATCAGGCCGCAGGCCTCTTCCATGCGGATGTCACGGATGCGCTGCATGGGTGTCATGGAGGTCGCCTTTTTGCATGAACGGATCAGGACGCTGCGCCCAACTCCTGCGAGTCTTGCTAAATCTGACAGCGAAGGCCTGAAAAGGCGGCGCTCCCGGATGCCAGCTTCGGCTCGCCACCAGGGGGAGTCGATGGCGACCTGGCTATGGCTTGACTGATTCCGGGCACTCCGCTCCAGCGCATTCAGCATGGCATTCATGAGGGCGTGGATCTCAAATTGATTCCGGACGCTCCCGCCATCCCAGATTTTATACAGCCGGAGAAATGAGGTCTTCATGGAGGCATCCGCCCTGCTGACCCGGTGTGCGATGGGCAATGGCTGGCAGCGGGGCGCTAAAAACCCGACCGAATAGAAAACCACCCGTGAGGCATCACCGGTCCACAACACCTCCTCGCTCTCGTGGTAGTAAATAAGGTCACCAGCCTTAACCCGGTATTCCCGGCCATTGGTCTTCAAGGTGTAACTCCCTTTGGCTACCCAGTGAAGCAGGTGGCCGGGGAGGGAATGGGCAGCTGCCTTGAAATGGGGTGAGCGTGAGAATTTCCAGACTCCCGCAATGGCTTCGACCGGGGCCGGGAGATAAGCCGTGGACGGAATCGTGGCTGATGGCTTCATAAATGCGACACAATTTGACATGGGCTATGAATTAAAGCAAGCCCGCTGGAAATTAATATGAAACGGAATGCGACATAAAATGGACGCCATGCTAACGACTTTATCCGGTGTTTGATTCACCATATCCGCAAACAATGAAAAGGAATGACCGGTAATGATGACTCGACGTGAACGTTTGATGGCGACGATCCAGGGGAAAGTGGTGGATCGGCCCGCCGTGAGTTTGTATGAATTGGGCGGGTTCCGTATCGATCCCAACGATCCTGATCCCTACAATGTCTACAACTCGCCGGACTGGAGGCCGTTGCTTGAGTTGACGGAAAACCATACGGATTTGATCCGGTCGATGAGCGCCGTCCGTCCTTGTTCCCATATCCCGGAAGGCGCATCGGCGGCTTCGAGATGGCGGGAGTTCTTCCAGGAAACGACGAAGGATGACGGCCAGGCGAGAATCACCCGAACGACGCTTAATGCGGGTGGCCGGACAATGATCCAGGAAACTGCGCGGGAACGGCATCTGAATACCGTCTGGACAACTGAGCACCTGCTGGAAAGTGTTGAAGATGTCGAGGCCTACCTAACCATACCCGATGATGTGTTTGCGGAAACAATCAATGTGTCTCCCCTGATAGCGGAGGAGGACGCCTTGGGTGACCGGGGGATTGTGATGGTGGATACTGAAGATCCTCTATGCGCTGCGGCCTCCTTGTTCAGTATGGAGAACTATACGATGCTGGCGTTTACCGAGCCGGAACTCTTTTGCCGATTGTTGGACAAGATGGCCCGGCGCATACTGCCGAGAACAGAGGAGGTCAGCCTTCGCTTTCCGGGGCATCTCTGGCGCATTTATGGACCTGAATATGCTTCTGAGCCCTATCTTTCTCCGGACTTGTTCAAGGAGTATGTGGTGCGTTATGTGGAGCCCATGGCGCGGGCGATCCAGCGGCACGGGGGCACGGTGCGCATTCACAGCCATGGTCGCCTTCGGAACATTCTTCCATTGATTGCGGAGATGGGGGTAGACGCATTGGATCCGATCGAACCCCCGCCGCAGGGCGACGTCGAATTGCAGGAGGTACGTGCCAGTTTCGGGAAAGAGTGGGTTCTTTTCGGGAATTTGGAAATTGCCGACATCGAAAACATGCCTTCTCCGCAATTCACTGAAAAAGTGAAACGTGCTTTGAACGAAGGCTGCGCTGGCGAAGGCCGTGGTTTTGTGCTGATGCCTTCCGCTAGTCCTTATGGTCGCGAGATTTCCGCACTGTGTTTGAGTGGACTTTCGCACTTTTTCAGCCTCTCTTTCATGAGCATCCGGCCGTCTGTCTG
>JBAWZF010000065.1 GCA_037143175.1 bacterium | reverse complement strand
GTGGGGGCCAAACCGGTTGGATTTCAAGTACCGGTTGGAACAAGTTCAGACCAAGGATACTGCTGATACCAACGCTTATGTGGTGGTGGATAGTGATGGTGATACCAATGTGGTGTATTTCTCCGATCCCCGGCGGATAGCCAGTTCAGTCAGCTCCACCTGGACGAGGGATACGCGCGATAATTTCTTTGTGCCGACCCGTGGCTCGAAACTCTATGCCCAGGGAACTCTTATGGGTGGGCCGTTGGGGTTTGATACGGAAATTTATGATTTGGAGGCCGGCGGTCAGTTGTATATCCCGCTTTGGTGGAAGCATGTGTTGAGTTTCCGTGGTCGTGCCGAAGTTGTGGATGTTTATGGGGATCAGGAAGCAGTACCCCTTTCCGAACGCCTGTTTGCAGGTGGGGCCAGAACGATCAGAGGTTTCCGCTATCGCTGGGTAGGGCCCAAGGCGGTTCGTGCAGACGGATCTCCTGATGTGCGCACCCCGGGTGGGCAGAGTTTGGCCATCGCCAGTGCGGAGTATACGGTGCCTGTCCCGGGGATTCCGAAATTCAGATTTGCCACCTTTTATGACATCGGTAATGTGTGGTATGATCCCTACGAATTTGATTTCGGCCAGTACGCTGCGGGTGTCGGGTTAGGCTTGAGGCTGGATATACCCGGTTTCCCTATGCGGTTTGATTACGCCTGGCCGGTGAATAAGGATGATCCACGATCACGAACAGAAAATTGGAGTTTTTCGATCGGGTACGGGTTTTAATAGCTAAGGAGTTGTTCATGAATAAGCGAATGATGGTTGGATTGGCAGTGGTGGGACTTGTGACGGGAATTGCCGGGGCGGCGGATTTGAAAATTGCTGTAGTGGATACGGCCCGGATTCTCAAGGAGTATTACAAGACCGAACTGGCTGAAGCGCATATTCAGCAACAGCTTGACGATTTTACCGCGGAACGCGACAAACTGATGGCACAGCACAAAAAATTAAAACAGGAATTCGAAGCTCTACGTTCCGAGGCCCAGAATAAAGCTCTGACCGAGGAAGCCCGCGAAAAGAAAAAAGAACTGGCGGAAGAGAAGCTCACCAACGTCATTGAGTTTGAGAATACCATTCGCGACAAGGCCGCCAGCCGCAAGAAAGAGCTCGAAGGCGAAGGTCGCAAAATCCAGGGAGAACTGGCCAAGTCCATCAAGGCCGCCATTACGATTTGCTCGCAAAAGGGTAACTTTACCCTCGTTCTCGCCGATGGCGGACTGTTAGGCAACGGCTTGGAATCCGTATTGTATGCTGATCCCAAGATGGATATTACTGATGATGTCTTAAAGATCTTGAATGCGGATAAAACGGCCGCGAAGGAGTCGACTCCATGATGCTGACGGTTGATGCGATTGCACAAAAATTGAACGGTACGGTGCAGGGGGACGGCTCGGTTACCATCAAAAGCGTGGCTTCGTTGAAACAGGCGGATGTTGGTGATTTATCGTTTCTTGGAAATCCGCGCTATTTGCCGGATATGGCGAAGACAAAAGCCAGTGCTGTTTTGGTAAATGAAGACTGGCAGGGGGAGTCAGGCGCCACCGTGATCCGCGTGAAAAGTGCTGATGCCGCTTTCGCCCAGGTGGCATTCTGGCTGGCACGTCCGCCCGTTGTTCGCAAACCGGGAATACATCCCACGGCGGTGATTGCCGCAGATGCGAAAATGGGCAAGGATGTCATGATCGGACCCCTCTGTGTCATTGAGCCCGGGGCGGTTATTGGCGATGGAACGGTGCTGGTTGCACAATGCTATATCGGTCATTTTTGCGAGGTGGGAAAGAATGGGCTTTTCTATCCGCTTGTTTCGGTGCGGGAATATTGCAAGGTGGGGGATCGGGCCATCCTGCACAGTGGAGCGGTTATCGGGAGTGATGGGTTTGGCTATACCAAGGAGTCTGGCCGCTGGAAAAAAATTCCGCAGGTGGGGATTGTGGTGTTGGGGGATGACGTTGAGATTGGTGCCAATACGACAATTGATCGGGCCCGTTTTGGGGAGACCCGTGTCGGGAATGGAACCAAATTGGATAATCTGATCCAAGTCGCTCATAACGTTACCATAGGTGAGGATACCGCTATGGCTGCGCAAGTGGGGATGGCGGGTAGCTGTCACATCGGGGATCGCGTTCAGTTGGGCGGTCAGGTGGGTGTTGCCGGACATATTGACATTGGGGATGATTCCATCGTGTTGGCCCAGTCGGGCGTTTCCAAGGATGTGCCCCGCGCTTCCCTCCTGATGGGTACACCGGCTATGCCGGCGCGTGAATTTAAGAAATTCCATGCCCATTCGATGCGTTTGCCAGAATTGAAAGAGAAAATTGCTGAACTTGAAGCTCGCATTAAAATGATTGAGGAGAAGGCATGAAGGTATTACTGACGGGTGGGGCCGGGTATATTGGCAGTGTGACGACCGAATTGCTCCTTAATGAGGGACATGAGGTAGTTGTATTCGATAATTTGGAGCGGGGCCATAAGGCGGCTGTGGATAAGCGGGCCAAGTTGGTTATCGGTGATTTGCGCGATGCCGGCCAGATTCAGCGGGCGATGAAAAATGCAAAGCCGGATGCCGTGATGCATTTTGCGGCCTATGCTCTGGTGGGGGAATCCATGACGGATCCCGGTATGTATTTTGCCAATAACACCACTGGCGCGACCAATTTGGTGGATGCAATGGTTAAATATAAGGTGCCACGGATTGTCTTCTCCTCCACCTGCGCCACCTATGGGTTCCCTGATAAGATTCCGATCACGGAAGATACGCCTCAACACCCCGTAAATCCCTATGGCGAGGCCAAGTTAATGTTTGAAAAGGTGTTGCTGTGGTATCAGAAGATTCATGGAATCCAGCCCGTGTTCCTCAGGTACTTTAATGCCTGCGGCGCCACGGAGAAGTTCGGGGAGGATCACGAACCCGAGACTCATATCATTCCCAACGTCATCAAAGTCGCCTTGAAACAACAGCCGCACGTTAATATTTTCGGGGATGACTACGATACGCCTGATGGGACGTGTATCCGCGATTATATCCATATTGTGGATTTGGGGCGTGCGCATATCCTTGCCTTGACTGGCAAGGCCATGGGGCCCTTCAACTTGGGCACGGGAAAAGGCTTCTCTGTGCGTGAAGTCATTGATGTGGTGCGCAAGGTTACCAAGCGGGATATTCCTGAAGTGATTTCTCCCCGCCGGCCGGGTGATCCGGATCGATTGGTTGCATCGGCGGTGAAGGCGAAAAAAGTTCTTAAATGGACTCCCCGGTATTCTAATTTAAATGATATAGTAGAAAGCGCGTGGGCTTGGCATCAGGCTCACCCGGACGGATACAAAAAATAATTATTGTTCGCTTGGATATTTACAAAAAAAGGAATCGTTGATTTATGAGTAAAGCAGCATCTAAAACCCCGGCAGAGACATCAACCAATTCCGCTTTAAATGCGGTTCTGGCTCAAATCCAAAAAGAATTCGGCGATGGCGCCATCATGCGTCTTGGGGAGGCGGAAGGAAAAAGAGAAATCAGCGTGGTTCCGACCGGGGCGCTTTCTTTGGATATGGCGCTTGGTGTGGGCGGGTTGCCCCGTGGACGTGTCGTTGAGATTTTTGGCCCTGAGTCTTCCGGAAAAACCACGTTGACCCTGCATGTGATCGCGAATGCCCAGAAGGCCGGTGGACTGGCCGCTTTCATTGATACCGAGCATGCGATGGATCCGGGCTATGCCAAGAAAATTGGTGTAAATCTGGATGATCTGCTGATATCCCAGCCAAGTTCCGGTGAAGAGGCGTTGAGTATTTGCGAATCCTTGATTCGTAGTAATGCGGTAGATGTTGTGGTTTTGGATTCTGTGGCCGCCCTGGCGCCCAAGGCTGAACTGGATGGCGACATCGGCGACTCGCATGTTGGACTTCAGGCGCGTCTGATGTCTCAGGCGATGCGGAAGTTAACGGCCGCCATTTCAACCTCCAAGACACTTTGTATTTTTACAAACCAGATTCGTGAAAAAATCGGGGTCATGTTTGGGAGCCCGGAGACCACCCCCGGTGGGCGTGCCCTCAAGTTCTACGCCTCCGTGCGTCTGGACATCCGGCGTATCGCGGCAATCAAGGATCCGTCCGGCAAGGTCATGGGGAATCGTACTCGTGTAAAAGTTGTTAAGAACAAGGTGGCTCCTCCTTTTGTGGAAGCCGAATTCGACATCCTGTTCGCCCGCGGCATCTGGTGGGATGGTTCCGTCATTGATAGCGCCATCGAGCACGGTCTTGTTGAGAAGCGTGGTTCCTGGTTGTTCTATGATGGAGCCCAACTGGGGCAGGGGCGTGAGGCCGCTGCTGATAATCTGTCGAAAGATCCCGAGTTATCAAAAAAACTCGTCGATGGCATCAAGGCCAAGGTTTTTGCTGGCCGTTGATAGTGGTACTATGGCTCTGTTAGCGTCCTATTCTGATCCTGCGGATGCCGCGCTGGCGCTCAATGCGCTCCAGCGCGGTCAGATCCCTGTGAACCGCCGCGTGGTGGATGACCAGGGCCTTGAATTGATTGAGCTGCATGTTACGGACGACTGGTTTGACCGGGCCTGTGATGTGATTGAGAAGCATGACACGGAGTTGGTTGAGGCACGTCAAAAAGAAACCCTCCAGCAGTCCGGGTGCCCCGTTTGTGGCGCTCCTGAACTGAAGCGCCGGGATGATATCGATTGCAGTGGCTCCATCACCGGTATCACCGCCGTGGTGGAATGCACGAAATGCGGTAAGCTCTTTCCCCGATGATCATGACGAGATTCTCTACCGTTTTTTGTTTATCCACTCGGCTTCGGCGCAAATGGCGATTCCTCCCCGGGGATTAAAGGTGCCGGTCACTTTGATGCGGCGCGGTTTAATCGCCTTCACGATATCATCGAGAATCCGGTTCACTACTTCCTCGTGAAAGGTGTTGTGGTTGCGAAATGAGTAGAGGTAGAGTTTGAGGGCTTTGCTTTCCAGGCATTGTTTATTCGGGACATACTCGATCTTGATATGTCCGAAATCCGGCTGGTCGGTAATGGGGCAGCGGCTGGTGAATTCAGGGCAATCGAAGCTTACCACATAGTCCCGGTTGACGTAGGCATTGGGAAAGGCCTCAAGCTTTGCCCTGTCAGGGTTGTCTGGATATTTTGTGGTGCTGTGGCCCAGTAATGTCAATTCTTTGATGTCGCGTTTGTGCATATTTGTTCCATTTAATTTTTCTGTCTGCTGCATACTGCTCACTGCGCACTATTTTTCCGTCATGACCCAAACCCCGTTCCATGCGTTTTGCGGGGTCATCAAGAGTGACCGGCAGCGGCGCACATAGGCTTCTGCCGGAGCATCCTGTGACTCAATTGAAACGAACTGTTCCAGTGCTTCAGTTAGTGAACCTGCATAATAATTTTCCAGCCCAAGCGCGAAGATATCAAGTACCCTACGGTGGCTGTCGGCAAAAGCCGGCAGCATGGGTTCGTAGACACATACGGGTTCTTTGCGGCCTACTACTTGCACTCGGGCGATTTCCCGCACGGCGATACTTTCATCAAGCTGTTTCCGTGTGTTGCTTGAAATGAGCAGGGACGTGCCAAATTGTTTGTTGATGCCTTCCAAGCGTGCCGCCAGATTCCCAGCATCCCCCAGGAAGGTGTAATTAAAACGCTGACGCGAGCCCATATTGCCGACCACGACCGGGCCGCTGTTGAGTCCGATGCGTTGATATAGCTCGGAACCAATCTGGGCTTTGTATTTCGGGTTCAGTTCGGTCAGTTTTGCTTGGCATTCCAAGGCGGTGTGTACGGCGAGAATGGCATGGTCTTTCTGGGCGAGCGGGGCATTCCAGAAGGCAATGATGGCGTCGCCCTCATATTTGTCGACTGTACCCCCATGGGCATAGATGATATCCGTCATGGCGGTCAGATAATCATTAAGGAGCGCAGTCAACTCCTCTGGATTCAGTCGCTCCGAGATGCTGGTGAACCCCTTGACATCTGAAAAGAAAATGGATAGTTCCCGCAGTTCTCCTCCGAGTTTCAGCCGTTCCGGGTGATGGACAAGTTCTTCAATCACTACCGGGCTCAGGTACTGTTTGAAGGCGCCCTTGATGAACCGCTTCTGTTTGCCTTCGGTGGCATAGTTCATGCCCAGTGCACCGATCAGGGCGAGGGTGGTGGCGAGGAGCGGAGCGAGGATGGGGAGCCAGAGCCCGTGCGTATAGGCGAGTCCCCCGGCCAGGATGGGGATGGCGATGAACACCACGAAGGCTGCGAAGCTTTGCCAGGCGTGACGCCCGAACCGGACCGCAAAGGATGCCGCGCAAGCGAGTAGAATTATCATCAAGATCTGCCAGCCCCGGGGAGTTTCCCTCATGATATCCGATGAGAGCAGGTTGTCCAAAAAGGTGGCGTGGATTTCAACTCCGGGATATACGGAATCTACAGGGGACGCCTTGAGGTCAAACAGGCCGGGAGCGGTGAATCCAAAAAACACATAGGTGTCTTTGAATGAGGCCGGGTCGATCAGGGGCTTTTTCCCATCGCGAAGTAACAGTTCGGATTCAATGATGGCGGCAGCATTTACCGTTTTGTGCGTTTGTGAATGTCCCCGGTAATGGAGAATGGCGTTTCCATTGCGATCCAGAGGAATACGATGAGTGTTACCCGCCGTGAGCCAGGGGAGTTCCACACTCAGGGCTCGATTGGTGGTGGCCGCCAGCCAGACGCCTAGGCCCAACGAAGGAACAAGCTGTCCATCAAACATACTGAAAGGGCGGATACGGCGATAGATGCCATCGCGATCCGGATTCCCGAATACCGTGGCCAAAAGCGCCGCGTTGGTTCCGACCTCGGGAATGGGAAACGAGGCATGGGGTAGTTGGAGTGAATCAATGAAAGCCGTGTTTTTTGTGCTTAACTTGATGTGTGGAAGCGGAACGCTTTGCATCCAGTTGGTGCTTCCGCCTGTTTCCTTGCCCACGAAAACAGCCCCCACAAAACCCGGGGAAGTGGATATGGTTTTAGCGAACTCGGCGTCATCATCCACACCCAAGCTGGAGGCCTCGCTAAAGATGACATCGAAGGCGACAGCCTTAACATGGGCTCGTGAACAGAAGTTTAGAATTGCACCGTAAACTTGGCGGGGCCAAGGCCAGGACCAGCCCTGTTTGGATCCCCAGTCCAGACTGTATTGATCGAGGAAAATAAGCCGGATTTGGTCGGTTCCAGTGCCGGGTTTGGCGAACCAGGAGGCTCGCAAATCCCACGTCAGGGCTTCGCCCCTAGCCATCATGGGGGGGTAAAACTGATATAGCGCCAGAGTGCAAGCGGAGGCGAGTAAGCCAATGCCCAGCGCCTGCAGGAGGCGCTGGCGGAACATAGCTGATGATTCCTTCCCCTCCGCTGGCACCTTACACTCCCCGCATGTTGTCATTGAAGCGGGCCTGCCGTGCGGCGGAATCTGCAGCGGGTGTTGTCTTAATGAGCTTCGTCAACTCAGCGATACGATCAGCCGGGGCGGGGTGGGTCTTGGCGAAATCGTGGCCACCGGGCTTGAGTTGTTTTTCCATCTGCTGGAGCATGGCGACCAATCCATGTGGGGAATAGCCCGCGCGCTCCAGAATGGTGACGGCCGACTTGTCCGCCTGAAATTCATATTTACGGGCATACCCGCTGTTCACCATTTTAGAGGTGATGTCGGTAATGGAGCCCTCGAATGCTTTAGTCAGTTCGGCGACATTACTCCCTGCAAGATTTTTGGCACCTTCGGCCAACAGCGTCGTTACGACGGCGGAATAGCGGCTCTTGTCAATTGCCAGCATCCCGTGATTGAGTTCCACATGGCCGATCTCATGGGCCAGAACCCCCGCCAGGGCTTCCTCGTTTTTGCAGCAGCGCAGCATGCCGCGGGAGACCAGAATGAAGCCACCGGGCGCTGCAAAGGCGTTAATGTCCATAGTATCCATGACCAGGAAGTGATAGCCACCGAACGTTTCAGGTTTGTCGGAATACACCGCAAGGTATTGCCCGATGGTGTTCAGGTAGGTGGTGATGGCGCGCTGATCGAAGGGTTTATTCTGAGAGAGAATCGTGGCCGCCACGGTTCGCCCGATGTAATACTCCTGTTCAGGGGTCATGGACTCCGCAGCCTTATCAATGGCGCCAGCACTCTTATTGATGGACTTGGCCTGATCCTCCGAGATAACCCCGGTCGCTGAGGCCAGCCCAGTGCCTACTTCGGAGATTTTTTCCAGAGTGCCGCAGCCAGCCACCAGGATGCACAACACAAGCGCTATCAGATGGCGCGGGTTCATTTGGCACCTCCGGCAACCTGCAGTTTACCTTCTTTGGCAAATTCCTGGATGTCGGCTATCGGGATCTTGATTTTCTCCATCTTGTCGACAGGGGCAAAATTAATATCCTTGTGGTTATCTTTGAACTGTTTCTCAACATCTGAATTAAATCCTTTGCCAGCCAGTGCCATTTCGCCGCTGGACGCAGTCGTCTGAGCCCCAGCACCGGATTTCATGACGATGGTTTTCTTGGTGATGGCGGAGTTGTGTAACCAGCCGGATTGCCCTGAGGAACTGACCTGACTCCAGGCTCCGTTTTGAGACTGAACCGAAACCTTGTCGCCATAAGCGAGCGAAGTGACGACTTTTCCGAAAGGAGAGGGCGCGTCCCGGAGTTCTGCCTTGTTAATCTGAATACTCATGATCGTGGCCGTAGCCGCGATGGCGGCTGCTGCCGAAAGGCTCAGAACACCTGAAACCAAAAAGAAACGTTTAATGTGCATAGCTTGAAATTCCTTTCGATCTGCGGACTATACAACATACTCCCCAACCCCTGCAAGCCGGTGTACAAGGTCTTTTCCAGATGGTAAAGTTTAACTATGAAGGTCGTTTTTTTTGCTGCCAATTGTTCTTACTCTCACACCAGCCTTGCGGCCTGGTCTCTTCGTGCCATGGTTGATGAGACAATTTTTGAATGGCAAACCCTGGAAATCACAGTCAAAGACAGTCCGTCCAAGGTATTGGCGCAACTCCTTGAGGCAAAGCCTGACGTGGTGGCCGCCACGCTCTACCTATTTAATCACGACTTTGTCGCGGGTATTCTCAGGTCATTACGGGCGCTCAGGGCCGACTGTCGGATTGTGGTGGGTGGGCCGGAGTGTCTTGGTTGCAATGATATGGTTGCCGGGACTGGCGGTCTGGCCGATGTAGCCATTCGCGGTGAGGGGGAGCGCGCCCTCCCTGCTTTGCTCGAGTGCTGGCGGACGGGACAGTCATGGGATGATCTCCCGGGATTCTGCGGGTTAGATTCCCAGGGCACATTTCGGGATAACGGTTCAGCCCAAATGATTGAGGACTTTGATTCCCTTCCCGCCTTTTATGCGCGTGAACTTGTGGAGTTTCACAAGCCGTTTATCCAGTTAGAAACCTCCCGGGGCTGCGGGAATGGTTGCCTGTTTTGCACCAGTCGGCATACGGCGAGGCGTGTTCATTCTGCGAATCGGGTGCGTGGGGATTTACAGGCTATTGCGGCGGCAGGCGTCAAGGATGTCCGGATCGTAGATCGTACTTTCAATGAAGACCGTGCGCGCGCCTTAATGCTTGTCAGGATGTTTCGCGATGAATTTCCCATGCTTCGGTTTCATCTAGAAATTGAGCCAGCTCGTTTTAATCAAGAACTGGCTGGTGAGTTTGCCATGGCCGCGCCTGGGCGTTTTCATCTGGAAGCCGGGATTCAGAGTTTAAACCCGACCGTATGTGCAACCATTGAGCGGGGGGCCACAGTCCAGCGGACACGCGAGGGATTGAAACGCCTTTGTGATTTACATAATCTTGAAGTGCATGTGGATTTGATCGCCGGACTTCCTGGGGGGGAATTGTCTGACATTCTGGCCGATCTGGAAGCCGTTATGCTATTTCGCCCTGCTGAGATTCAGCTGGAGCGCCTGAAACTATTACCCGGGACACCGCTGGCTCAGGAGCCTTCCCGCTGGGGACTCATCAGCAAAGCCACACCGCCGTATCAGGTTCTGCGAACATCGTCGCTTTCATCAGACGATCTGCAGCAGTCGGACAGGTTGTCCAAACTGATAGACTGGTTTTATAATACGAGAGAACTCCATTCCTTCATAGCTGATGCCGCTATGATTGATTCTGCCTTTCTTGTACGGTTCGAGGAGTGGGGGAGGGAGAAGATGGGGTTTGATGTCCGGCCCAGTTTGGAGTCACGTTTTGAGACACTCAACACCTTTCTAAAAAAGGAGATCGGCCAGAATGGCGCATGGGAGTCTATTGCCGATCGTTTGTGTTATCGATGGTTCCGGCTCGGGTATAGTCCGCGAAATAGGCTTCGTCCTGCGGCACCCTGGAAATTTGAAGTTCCGATTGGTGCGGTGTTGGTGGAAGGCGATGCGAGTGCCAAGGTCGCCCGGAAATGGCTGGTGGAATTGAAGCCACCGCACCTTTTTTGCTATGGAACCGGTTCTCGTGGTGAGCGAGCCGTCGTCGCCGTTTATCGGCTCTGAAAAAGCGGTTGACGATGACGGCTTCGACGTATAGATTACGCAACTTATATTTGGCCCTAGTGCCCCCTTCGTCTATCGGTTAGGACAGCAGGTTCTCAACCTGTTAAGAGGAGTTCGACTCTCCTAGGGGGTGCCACATCTTTAGCCACTCAAAACCCTTTAAACACTGAAGCGTCTTTCGATGCGGTTGTAGTTTTACCCGCCGTAGTTGTTTCCGCACCTTTTTCGTGTTGTCGTAAATACTCGGAGGAGAGGATGACAACCCGCTGGGGGCTGCTCCCTGCAAAGGCGTTGTGGGAGGTGAAGAAGTTAAGAGCATCTCCCGAACGGGGCTCATACCACTCCGCCGCACTTTGAACCCGATCTTTAGTTTCATTGATAGCTTTATTCTTAGCGGCAAGATCCTTCAGATAATCTTCCCGTGCCTTCTCTTCGGCTTCTTTTTTCCGCTTATCAGAACCGCTGCTGGTTTCGATGCTGATGATCTTTCTTGAGCTTTGGAGCGTTCTTGTTTTATCGGCCTCCAGCGTTGTCTTGGATTCAACTTTCTTTTCTTCACGGAGTTCCTTTAATGGGGTCCAGTTCTGGGACACGGTCACAAGCAAAGTTTGAATCTGGACGTCGGACATTTTCCCCATGATGGGTTTGTAATTAATATAGGCGGCTTTGGTGGTGCCATCATTGGCAGGGAGAAAGCGGAGTGTCAGGCGAATTCCGTTAATTTCATACGATCGCTCGGCAGTCCAGAATCCCTCACCGCCTTTTTCGATATATTTCGCCCCATAGCGCTGGTTACATTGTTCAGGCGTATCACCCAGTCGGGCGAATGCCGGGGCTGTGAGTAGGAGTGATAAAATGAGTGAGACTCGTGAGGATAGGTTCATAGCTCGAATACCTTGGCGTCACAGGGTTTAATCGTAAGGGGAAACAGAGGTGTATTCAGAGTAAGTGTCTCCCCTGTGAAAATATCTTTGATTGTCAGGGGAAAGCTGAGGCCGCAGCCGGAAAGATCGGCGACGAGGGTCTGGTCGTGATAGATGTCGAGATTGGAGAAGAGCAGCACCCCAGGTTGCTGATGGGTCAGGTCCCGCCGGTACGCCCCAAGCACAGCCTCGTGATCAGCGTCCACAAAGATGAGATTGCCATTTTGCTTAAAGACGTTGCGCTCGGCCAGAAGTCCATTGATCCAAGTAATAAAATCACGAATTTCAGGGATGGGCTCGAATTCCATTTTCCGGGCTGGTCCGATGAAGGGGATTCGATCTTTGACGCCGGATTCTACCCCTTGCACCATGCCGGTTTGCCCGAGTGTATACAGGGCGCAGATGGCATAACGGGGAATGGCGGAACGTTCAGACCCAAAAAGCTGGGCGGGTACGCCGGTGTCATGCGTGGTAATGGCGCAGAGGTGCCGCAAGCGTCCGGCAACATTGTGCAGGTAGCTGATGTAATGCCTGAGTTGGGGCCCGAAGGGATATTCCCAGCTGTTAGCGAGAAGCATATTGATGCCCCATTCGGGCACCGTTCTTTCGAGTGTGCCTTCATCCGTGAAATATTCCCCCAGAATCGAGAGATTCGGGAAGGTGGCGTGAAGGGCGGCGCTGAGATCGGCTATGAAATCATTGTTGCTACTGTGAAGATTATCGAAACGTACCATGCCCCCTGTATAGGCCGCATAATTCGACCAGAATTGGGCGTATTGCATCATGTAATCACGGATATCGTGGCGTATGAAGGTGTTGGGGTGGTCATAGTTTAACAACACGAGATCCTGCCAGCGGATCCAGTTTTGCATGTGCCAGCAACCAGCGCGTTTAAATCCATCCTGTTCAGCATCGTCGGGGATAATCCAGTCAGGGCAGGAGACGACCATCCGACTATCAGTGCAAATATGATTCAGCACGAGGTCAAGGCAGAGCCGGATTCCCTGAACATGGCAGGTCTGAACAAAATCCTCGAATTGTTCAAGGGTGCTTCGTTTATCCGAGGGATCTCGGTAGCGTGAATCCACGTCGAAAAGATCAGTGGCGGCATAAGGACTATTGGAGAACCCCATTTGGGTGATGGGAAGCAGGTGGATAGAGTCGAACCCCATTTCACGGATCGACGGAATAAGCCGTTTCCAGTCCGAGATGTTCCCGGAGGCGCTGGGAATGAGGGTGTAGAGTCGGATCGTGCGGATGGAGGGGGGATCCACCATGACATAGGAATGGGGCACTCGATCCCAGAACCATTGGTTACCCCCGTCCAATGAGTATTTGATGCGGAATCGAAACAGGCCGCAGTGGGGAAAAGTGAGGGAAAGATGGAATTCCTGGTCATTGGTGGTGGTGAAAGGAATGTCCTTCCATTCGCCGTGAACGGTTGCCCCGATATCACTGTGGAGGAGCACCTGAGGCGGATGCGAATTTTGCTGATTCAGGGTAATCGTCAATTTGAGTGGCTCATCATTGAAAAGCCGGAAAAAGTTTTTTTGACCAAAAGGAAATGAGCGCTGAATGAAACCGGCATCCCCTTTTTGGAGAGAGCGCGGAGTAAGTTGAGGGATAGATTGGCGTATCAGCGTCATCGGTTGTCCTTTATAAATAAGATCATGATCGGATTATGAAGCGGGGCGGGGGGGAGTGTCGAGTTTTCTTCTATCGGAGGAGGGTGAAAAATCTTCTTGTGCTGGCTTTCCGGACAACCATTTAATGACTCATTGACTGTTTATGGGTCCTAGCCATACTGTTAACCACAGTTAATGGGACCCATTACATGAAAGTGAAACTGCAGTTGAGCGAAATGCATCACGCCGAAGTGTGTCTTAGTTGGCGCCAACGCGTTCGCGCTTCTGATCACCACATTCGTCTTCATAGAGTGATCTTTCGCACTTTTTCAGCCTCATTTTCAGCAGCTCAGGCTGCATAAGCA